>DASQCE010000193.1:0-15251 GCA_035634855.1 Mycobacterium sp. | reverse complement strand
GCAACTGGGGGTGCCGGTGGCCGCGGCGACGCTGGGTACCGAACAGCACCTGCTCGCGGCGGGCGAACCTTCGGCGTTGATGCTCGGCGCACTGATAACCGTGGCAACCACATCGGTCGCCGGAATGTTGATGGCCCGTCGTCAGAGCGCCGAGGAATCCAAAGCACCTTCCGGATAGCCGGCATTGGCGCGGTAGGTGTTCGGGCTGACACCGTAGGCCCGTTTGAATGCACTGCTCAACGCGAACGGTGTGCTGTAGCCGACCTGCCGCGCAACGGCAGCGATGGTGGACCGGCTCAACCGCAACAGGTCGGCGGCCAGTGCCAGGCGCCAATTGGTCAGGAATGCGATCGGTGGTTCGCCGACCTGTTCGGTGAACCTGCTGGCGAACACGGCACGCGAACTCCCCACGGCTGCAGCGAGATTCGCGACCGTCCAGGGATGCTCGGGATTGTTGTAGATCAGCTTCAGCGCCGGGCCGACCACCGGGTCGTGTTCGGCGTGCCACCAGGTCGGGGCGTTCTCATCGCGGTCGAACCAGGTGCGCAGCACGGCGATCAACAGCAAGTCGAGTAGCCGGTCGAGATACGCCTCCTGGCCGGGACCTTCGTGGACCGCCTCGGCGGCCAGCAGATTCACCAGCGGCGTGTCCCATTCGCCGGCGCGGAGTACCAGCACCGTGGGCAGCACATCGAGCAGGCGGGTGCTTACCTCGCTGCGCCCCTCGTAGGCACAGATCACCGAGCGCGTCGCGCCGGATGCGCTGTTGCCCCACGTGCGCACCCCGAGCGACATCTCGAACCGGAGGTCCTCGCCGGACGGCGTGGAGCAGCGCTGGCCTGGATGGATGACGACCATCGGCGTCGTGGCGGGGTTGTCGGCGAAGATGTAGTGCTCGGTGCCGCGAGTCAGCGCGACGTCGCCGGGCCCCAGCCAGAAGGTTCCGCTGCTCTCACCGACAATCGCCGCGCGGCCGTGGGTCTGGCAGATCAGTGTCAGCGGCGCCTCGTCTTTGATGCTCATCGACCACGGCGGGTCCATCATCATCCGCAACACGAATGCGCCTCGCGCTCGCACACCGTCGAGCAGGCCGACCACGGCGTCCACGCCGGGAGCCTATCCCGTGCGTGCCTGATACGCGGATAGAAAAACCTGGACGCCCGCCCGGACGTGGTCATCGACATCCACGGCCCCTAATACCTGTGACCCTCCGGAGAAGAGCGCCTGGTCGATGCATCTACCGACAATCAGGAACGCGAAATGCTCAGCCGCCTTTGGCGGTTCGGGGACATGGAGCAATCCCCGGTCGTGAAGCCGGCCGAAACACTCGGCGAATGCCGCAAGCGTGCGGGCAGGCGCCTGCTCGTAATAGCGCTGCGCCAGTTCGGGCATACGATTGGCTTCGCCGACCACCAACCGGCGCAGTTGTACAACGGGTTCCTGAAGCACTGCGCGGAGGTAATCCGCAGCGAGGTCGACGAGATCCGGTGCCAGGTCAGTGGTGTCGCCCAGTGTCGCGATGCGGCCGAGAAACGGTGTCACTGTGCTGTCCAAGGCGTCGTTCACGATGGTCAGCAGGAGTTCCTGCTTGTCGCCGAAGTGCTTGTAGACCGTCTGCTTTGACACTTCGGCCGACGCGGCGATCTGATCGACACTGGTGCCCTGGTAACCGCTTCTCAGGAACAACCCGCGGCCCGCCGAAAGGATGGTCTGCCGCTTGCGCGCTGAGCGGCCCGGCGTCGGCTCCGTCATATCGCCTCCCATCGTAATAGTACTAGACAGTCTAGTTCTTAGTACTGCACCGTCTAGTTCCGATACCACGGGAGGGCACGCCATGACCACGACCGATTGCCCGCCGCTGCCGGTGCGCATCACCAAGTCGCTGCTCGGCTACGGCGTCATCGCAGGTCCCATCTACGTGCTGGCGGTCGCGGTGCAGATGGCGACGCGCGACGGATTCGACCCGACCCGGCATGCGGCCAGCCAGCTGGCGAACGGCGACCTGGGCTGGATCCAGATCGCCACCTTTCTGGTCACCGGCGCGATGACGATCGCGGCGGCGGTCGGTGTGCGTCGTGCCCTCGGGCCGGGACGCCTGTCGGCGTGGGTATCGGGTCTGCTCGGGGTATACGGCGCCGGTCTGGTCGCCGCAGGCATCTTCAGGGCCGACCCGTCGGACGGGTTCCCACCGGGCACTCCGCCAGGTATGGGTGAGGTCAGTTGGCACGGTCTGGCCCATTTCACGGTGGCGGGCATTGGTTTTGCCTGCCTGGTCGCCGGGTGCTTCGTGTTCGGAACTTGGTTCGCCCGCAACGGACTGGGCTCATGGGCATGGTTCTCCCGCATCACTGCCGTGTTGTTCGCAGCCAGCTTCGTGGCGCTGTCGTCCGGATCAGGAAACGCGACAACGATTCTGGTGTTCACCGCGGCCGTCGTGCTGGTCTGGGCCTGGTTGACGGCGGTGTCGGTCAAGCTCTACCGCGGTGTCGAAACCGCGTAGACGCGCGCGTATGCAGTCGGGACGGTCAACGATGGATCGCCCTTGCGGTTCCCGGTTGACTTCCGGTCATGAATACAAGCCCGTTTGTCATCCTGACCTCCCTCGCCGCGCTCGCAACTGCCGCCGCAGGCGGAATGATGTACGTGTTCTCCACATTCGTGATGCGCGGTCTGGACCGCACCGGCCCCGTTGATGCCATCACCGCAATGCGGGGCATCAACGCTGAGGCGAACGGGAACCCGGCGTTCCTGCTGGCGTACTTCGGTGCGACGATCCTGGCCCTCGCGGTCGGTGTGATCGCGGTGGTGCAGCTGAATCAGCCCGGCAGCTGGTGGCTGCTGATCGGCGCGATCTTGAGCATCCTCGGCGCGATCATCACAATGGTCTTCAACGTCCCGCTTAACAATCACCTCGACACCGTGAACCCCGATGGACTCTCGACGGCCGACGCCGCCCGCGAGTGGCAGGCGTACTTTTCGACATGGACGGCGTGGAATCACGCGCGCACGATCACCAGCTTCCTCGGAGCCGCGCTGCTGCTGCTAGGCCTGCGTTACCGGTGAACCACGCTAGCTCGGCGGAGTGAACCCGCCGGCGTCCGCTGGGGAGGGCAGCGCCGGCGGCGCCGGCTGCTGGTAGGCGGGCTGCTGCGGCCACGGCGGCCACTGTGGCGGGGGGCCAACGGGTGGGGCCGGGCGCACGCGCATTCGTGCCAATTCTCGGCGGTGCCGTTCGGCCAGCACCGCCGCCAGCACCAGTTGCGGCGGTACGCCAGGCGGGGGCGGTGGCGATATCTGGGCGACGACATCGCCGGTGATCCGGTAGGCGATCTGATCGCGGATACCAGCGTCCAATTGCGATGCACGAGATAGAAACTGACGTGCCAACTCGGCTTGCTCGGCGCTGAGGCCCGACAACTGAAGTGACGACGCCCACCACGCCAGCTGCGGCGGCATCGGCGGCGGCGGGGTCAGCCGCGGTGCGCGCTCACTGATCACCACGGTGCCGGCGAAGATGTCACCGATGCGTTTTCCGTTGGGCGACAGCAGGCTACAGATCACCGCTGGGCCGCCGGCGAATATCCAAATCTCGATCACGGCCGCCAGCGCACGAAACAGTGCTTGGCGGAAGCGTTCCGGACCGCCGTCCTCCGACACTACCCGCAGCCCCAGCGCCATCTTGCCAAGCGACCTGCCCCGTGTCGCGGTCTCGAACGCGATCGGATAGCCCACCAACGCCAGCACGGTGAAGATGATCAGCACCGCCGCCGAGAACGCGGTGTCGAACTGCGTGAGCGTGGACGCCCACAACAGCACGCCGATCGTGTAGGCGATGAACACCACGATGATGTCGATCATCGCCGACAACGCGCGAACCGGTAGCTGGGCGATCTGAACATCCAGGACCACCGCGTCCCCGGTCACCACTGGTTCTTGCTGGCGGACCATACTCAATCACGCTACTAGGATTTGCCATGTGGATGTCGACGCGTTCGTGCTGGCGCATCGCCCGACGTGGGACCGGCTCGAGGCGCTGGTGAAGCGGCGTCGGCGGTTGACTGGCGCGGAGGTCGATGAGCTTGTCGACCTCTACCAGCGCGTGTCGACGCACCTGTCGATCGTGCGGACCGCGTCGACCGATTCTGTCCTCATCGGGCGGTTGTCCGGCCTCGTTGCGCAGGCGCGTTCGGCGGTGACGGGTGCCCACGCACCGCTGTGGAGTGAATTCGTCCGGTTTTGGACGGTGTCGTTCCCGGTGGTCGCCTACCGCTCCTGGCGGTGGTGGCTCGGCACGGCCGTGGCGTTCTTCTTTGTGGTCGTGCTGGTCGCGCTGTGGGTGTCCGGCAACCACGAACTGCAGTCCAGCCTCAAAACCCCAAGCGAGATCGAGGAATTGGTCAACCACGACTTCGCGTCCTACTACAGCGAGAGCCCCGCTGGCTCATTCGCACTGCAGGTGTGGGTGAACAACTCGTGGGTCGCCGTGCAATGCATCGGCTTCGCAATCCTGCTCGGCATCCCGATCCCGTGGTTACTGTTTCAGAACGCGCTCAATCTCGGGGTGATCGCGGGGTTCATGTTCGACGCGGGCAAGGCGGACATCTTCCTGGGTCTGCTTACGCCACACGGGCTGCTCGAACTGACGGCGGTATTCCTTGCCGCCTCGTCGGGGATGCGGCTTGGCTGGTCGGTGGTATCGCCGGGTAACCGGCCCCGTGGGCAGGTGCTCGCCGAACAGGGCAGAGCCGTGGTCGCGGTGGCCGTCGGACTGGTCGGTGTGCTGCTGGTGTCGGGGCTGATCGAGGCGTTGGTGACGCCGTCGCCACTGCCGACTTTTGTTCGCATCGGCATCGGTGTGGCCGCCGAAATCGCCTTTCTGGCTTATATTTTCCACTTCGGCCGCAGGGCCGTCAGGGCGGGGGAGAGCGGCGACGTCGACGACGCTCCCGACATCGTCCCGACGAGTTAGAGTCGACCGCTGGCCTTCATCGCCAGATAGTGGTCGGCGAGTTCGGGCGCCAATTCCTCGGGCGGGGCGTCCACCACGTCGACGCCCGACCGCCGCAGCCGGGATGCGATCGCGCGCCGGTCATTGCGCGCCCGTTCGGCCGCGGCCGCGTCGTACACCTGGGCCGCGTCGGCGCGACCGGCGGCAAGGCGCTCGACGCGCGGATCCGCCACCGCCGCCAGCAGCACCTGATGCTTGGCGGACAGCTGCGGCAGCACCGCCATCAAGCCCTCGTCGAGCGCCGACGCGTTCAGATCGGTCAGCAGAACCACAAGCGCCCGTCGTCGGATCCGCCGTTGCACCGCGGCGACCATCGCACGCGCGTCGGACTCGACGAGTGCGGGTTGAAGCGGCGCCATCGCCCCGACCAGCTGCGCGAGAAGTTCGGTGCGCGACGCGTTGTAAACGCCGGCGCGGGTCACCCGGTCGTGAGCGATGAAGTCGACGTGGTCACCGGCGCGCGCTGCCAGCGCGGCGAGCAGCAGCGCCGCGTCCATCGACCAATCCAGTCGCGGCCAGCCGCCGGGATCACTGGCAGTCGGGTCGACCCCCACGCGGCCTGCCGACGTCCGGCCGGTGTCGAGCACGATGACCACCCGACGGTCGCGCTCGGGCCGCCACGTCCGCACCACGACGTCGCCGCGCCGAGCGGTGGCGCGCCAGTCGATGGATCGGACGTCGTCGCCGATGACGTATTCACGCAGCGAATCGAATTCGGTGCCCTGACCGCGGATCAACACCGGTGTCATGCCTTCGAGTTCCCGCAGCTTCGCCAGCCGCGACGGCAGATGCTTCCGCGATAGGAACGGCGGCAGGATCCGGATCTGCCACGGCACCCGATGCGAGCTCTGCCGCCCGGCCAGACCCAGCGGTCCGATGGAGCGGGCGGTGACGAGGGCGCAGCGCTGATCGCCGCGCCGAACCGGGCGTAATTGTGTGACGAGTCGAACTTGTTGCCCCGCGGCGAGATTGACGGGATGTGCACGCGGCTCGGCGCGGGCGCTCGGTGCCCATGCGTCGCGGATCTGTCCGCGAAGCCGCCTGCCGCTGGAGTTCTCGACCACCAGCACCGCGTCGACCGGCTGGCCCAGCCGCACGGCGGTCTCGCCGAGTCGGCTCCAGGTCAGCCTGCGTGTGCTGGCCGCGAGCGCGATGTCCACGATGACGACCGCGACCAACGCCGCCAGCAAGACCGTGAAAGTGATTGCGGGCCACGGGGAAAGCGCGATCGGCAGGACGCAGATCAACGCCATCAGGCCGACGCGGCCGGTGAGGATCACTAGCGCGGCACCGGCACGGCCGCCAGGATGCCATCGAGCACGCCGTCGGGATTGGCGCCCTCGAGTTCGGCCTCTGGCCTAAGCGCCACCCGGTGCCGTAGGGTCGGGCGGGCCATCGCCTTCACGTCGTCGGGTGTGACGTAGTTGCGGCCGGAGAGCCACGCCCACGACCGCGCCGTCGCCAGCAGCGCCGTCGCACCGCGCGGCGACACACCCAACTGTAACGACGGAGAACGCCGCGTTGCCCCGACGATGTCGACGATGTAGCCGAGCACCTCGTCGGCCACCAGAACCTGGCGTACCGCCTCTCGGCCTGCCGCCAGTTCTGAGACGCCCGCAACGGGTTTCACCGCGGACAGGTCCCGAGGGTCAAAGCCGCGGGCATGACGGTCCAGAATCGCGATCTCCTGATCCCGCGGTGGCAGAGGCACATTGAGCTTCAGCAGAAACCGGTCCAGCTGCGCCTCGGGCAGCTGGTAGGTGCCCTCGTACTCGATCGGGTTCTGTGTCGCGGCGACGATAAACGGGTCCGGCAGGGGACGCGGTTGGCCCTCGACGCTGACCTGGCGTTCCTCCATGGCCTCCAGCAGGGCGGCCTGCGTCTTGGGCGGGGTCCGGTTGATTTCATCGGCCAGCAACAGATTCGTGAACACCGGTCCGGAGTGGAACTCGAATTCCGCTGTGCGGGCGTCATATACGAGCGAGCCGGTGACGTCCCCCGGCATCAGATCCGGGGTGAACTGCACCCGCTTGAAGTCCAGCTGCAGCGCTGCTGCCAGCGTCCGCACCAGTAGCGTCTTGGCAACCCCGGGAACTCCTTCCAACAGCACGTGGCCGCGGCATAACAGTGCGATAACCAAGCCGCTGACGACGGCATCCTGCCCGACTACCGCCTTGGCGATCTCACCGCGCAAGGCCAGCAGGGCATTTCGTGCAGTGACCGGCGCGGCTGCGGTCTGCGCTATGGGCTGAGTCACGATTGAGCGACCTGCCTTTCGATGTTGTCGAGTTCGCGGGCGAGGTTGACCAGATCGGAGTCGTTGGCCGGGGGCGGGCCGAACAGCAGGTGCGCCACCGCCTGTGGGGACAGGCCGCACCGCTCGGCAACCGCCATCACAACGGCGGGAGGCTCAGCGTCGTGCCCGAGACCGATTCGGGGCATCATCCGCTGCAACGCGGCCGTACGCAGCGCCTCCGCAGCGCGGTCATGCGCGCGGCGCGACCGGTACAGCCGTCCGCGGCCCTCGACGGTCTCCGAGGCTCGGACCACGACAGGCAACTGCTCGGCGACCAGCGGGCCGATGCGTCGGCCCTTCCACAGCGCCAACAGCACGACGACCAGACACAACTGCAGGACGACCCATCCCGCCTGGTCCGGAATGAAGTCGGTAATTCCTGCGCCACCACCGGATTCGCCACCTTCTTCGCTGTGCTGAGGGGCGTACCAGATAATCCGCGGATGTGAGCCGGCGAGGTTCATCGCGAGTGCGGCGTTGCCTTGTTTGAGCAGACCGGCGTTGGTCATGAAGTCGGCGGCGCTGACGACCGTCACCTCACGGTCGTCGTGGGTGTAACGGACAAGGGCGCCGCCGTAGCAGCGTGTCACGGGCACGTCGCCTGCTGCCTCATAGCCATCGCCAAGGCCGAACTGCACCTCGCCTGCGCGCTTCGCCTCTCGCAAGTCGCAATCCGGCTTGGAGTCACCGAAAGTGGTCGTACCGCCAAGGCGGATCTCCGGGGCAAGCGCTTCGCGCGTCCGAGACACCGGCGCCACCAGCAGTCGATCGCCGGGAAGCGCGGCCAACCGGCGCAACACGTCGTCGTCGAACAGATAGAACGTCTGCGCGATGACGAGCAGGGTGTCGGGCCGTGCCGCTTTTTCCACCGAGGCGATGTCGCCGGCCGTGATGACGTCCACGCCGTGCTCGCGCAGGATCGTGACCAGGGCTCGAGCGCCCTCCGGTGACGTCGATTCCGGATCCATCGGGCCCCCGGGCCGCGGCGCCGTCAGATAGGTGCTCAGCGTCGCGACCCCGATGACGATGACCAACCCGAGCAATACCCACCGGGCGCCGCGCCACCGCTCCGCGACGGTCGGACCGATCGCGGAATCGGTGCGCGTCATCGCACTTCGGCCCAGCCGTCGGCCGCGGCGGGCACCGCGGCCGTGGTGCCAGGCGCCGACGTGCGGGACCGCAGGTGGTCGTCGAGGTCGGCGATCATCCGATACGCAGGCTCGGTTCCCGGCCGCTCGCCGTAGGTGACATCATTGAACGCCTCTGCGGCCCTGTTCAATTCGGTGGCCAGATTAGGTATGGCCCGTCCGGCATCGCGGGCCAGCTCGGTCGCGGTTCGGCCAGGAATGGGGTCGAGAACGGAGCTTTCCTCCAATTGGCGGGCGACGGCTCGGAGCCGGTGACGGATGGCTGCCGACCAATTGCCCGCCGCCGCATACTGTTCGGCGGTCGCGCGGTGCTCGGCGGCGCTGAGCTCATGCTCGCCGAACAGCGAGTACGTGCCGCCGCGGCTGGTGCGCATGGTTCGCCTGGCGATGCGGAAGGCCACCACAATGGCGATCGCCAGCAGGATCAACAGGACGCTGAGCGTGAGCCAACCGCCGGGCACCGACGAGCCCGCGTTCGCCAGTTTGTACAACAGTTCGTCGATCCAGTCCATCAGGCGCTCGGTCAGCGATGCCTTGGGATAGATCGGCTTTCCGAGTTCACGTTGCGCGGCCTCGTGCGCGGCGTCGCGGTCGATGTCTATCGTCGGCACGTCAGGCTTGCTGGGTCAGCCAGAGGTGGTCGGTGGAATCGGCGGGAGCGCCGGGCCCGAACGCCGCTCCCGTCTGCAGCACCAGGTCGAACGCCTCCGCGCGGATGCGGCGGTCGGTGTAAAGCAGCACCACGACGCCGGCCGAAAACGGTGCGGTGATGATCTGACCGATCGCGCTGCCAATTGACAGCAGGACGAGGGCGATGAGTGCCGCCAGTGTGGACGACCCTGAGACAAGCAGGATTTGACCGCCGAAGCTGAACGGCACCGTGACCGCCCCGGCGATCACCGCGGCCACGATTCCGCCCAGCAACCTGATTCCGAGCACCCGCCAGAAATCGTTGCGCACCAATTTGAAAGAGCGCGAGATCGCCGGGACGATCTGCAGTCGTTCCAGCACAATGACCGACGGCGCGAAGCTGAGCATCGTGCCCAGATAGACCAGGCCGACGATCAGGGCCAGCACCAACGGCACCCCAGCGATGGCGGCCGCGACGCCGCCGGCTGCGACGGCGACGCCGGAGATGATCAGGACCACGACCGCGACCAACACGACGGCGCCGATGACTTCGATCACGGTGAAGCCGATCAACGCCCACAGTCGGGGGCGGAGCCGTTGCCACGCCTCACTGATGGTGATGCTCGTGCCGAAGACGGCCCGTCCGACGACGACGGTGAGCATGCCACTCAGCAGGATGGACGACAGCCAAGTGGCACCGGCGCCTGCGATGCTTGATGCCGACGAACCGAGCATTACCCCCGGCGACACCTCCTCGCCGCTCAGCGACGGCTGGAGCTCACCGGTGAAGGCGAGCGGGCCGACAGACAAGATGAGCGCAAGAAGCTGCGCGATGACTACAACGACGGTCGTCAACCCCAGCGTCGCTTTGGGATTCGCGCGGATGTAGGCGACGGCGCCGTTGAAGATGTCCGACAGGCTCAACGGCCGCAACGGAATCACGCCCGGCCTGAGGGCGGGAGCAACCGGCGGACCGTATCCCGGCGGGCCATATCCGGGTGGCGGGTACCCGGGCGGCGGGTATGCCGGCGGGCCATATCCGGGCGGAGGATAGCCACCTGGCGGCCCGTAACCCGGTGCCGGGCCGTATCCCCCCGGTGGCGGATAGCCCGGCGGTGGATAACCGGGTGGCGGGTAACCGCCGCCGGACGGCGGATAGCCCTGGTAGGCGGGCGGCGGATCGGCCTGATAGCCCGGCGGGGGATAGCCGGCAGGTGGATAGCCCGGCGGCGGCGGACCTGCCGTGGGATATCCGCCGGCGTCGTTGCTCATGGTCACCATCCTGTCGATCACTATGGGAATTGACAACGTCGTCGACCGGCGGCGGTTCGGCGCGCCGCAGGAAACGAAGCCCGCCGGGCCGACGCCCCGGCGTAGCGTTTGCGTCATGGCGGAACTCAAAGACCGGTTGCGTACCGACCTGACCACCGCGATGAAGTCGCAGGACAAGCTGCGCACTGCGACGCTGCGGATGCTGCTGGCGGCGATCCAGACCGAAGAGGTCGCAGGCAAAGAGTCGCGCGAGTTATCTGACGCCGACGTGATCAAGGTGTTGTCCCGCGAGGCGAAGAAGCGCAGCGAGTCGGCCGAGATCTACACCCAGAACGGGCGCGGCGAATTGGCGGCGAACGAACACGCCGAGGGACGCATCATCGACGAGTATCTGCCGACCCCGCTCACCGAGGCCGAACTGGCTGACGTGGCCGACACCGCGATCGCCCAAGTCGCCGAGGAGATCGGTGAGCGGCCGGGCACGCGGCAGATGGGCCAGGTGATGAAGGCCGCGACAGCAATCGCCGCGGGTAAGGCCGACGGCGCACGGCTGTCGGCGGCCGTCAAGGCCAGGCTGTAGTCGTTTCGGCCGTCGTTTTTCGGGGGCGATGCCCGGGTACTCCGAGTGCCATGACGCGTTTTGGCTACACCCTGATGACAGAACAGAGCGGACCTAAAGAGCTTGTCCGTTATGCCGTTTCAGCGGAACGCGCGGGCTTTGACTTCGAGGTGTCCAGCGACCACTACTTCCCATGGCTGGCGTCGCAGGGCCACGCGCCCTATGCGTGGTCGGTGCTCGGCGCCGTTGCCCAGGCCACCGAACAGGTCGAGCTGTTCACCTATGTCACTTGCCCGACCATGCGTTACCACCCAGCGGTCGTCGCGCAGAAGGCCGCCACGCTTCAGATCCTCGCCGACGGCCGGTTCACGCTCGGCGTGGGCAGCGGTGAGAACCTCAACGAACACGTCGTCGGCGGCCGCTGGCCGACGGTGTCACGGCGCCAGCAGATGCTCAAGGAGGCCATTCAGATCATTCGCGAGCTGTTCACCGGGGAACTGGTCGATTGGAAGGGCGACTACTTCGAGGTGGACTCCGCCCGGATCTGGGACCTCCCCGAGACGCCTGTCGCGATCGCCACGGCGGTGTCCGGTGAGCGATCGGTCGACATGTTCGCGCCGCTGTCCGACCATCTGATCGCCGTCGAGCCGCACAAGGGGCTCGTTGACGCGTGGCACGACGCGCGACGGGCTACGGGGCTACCCGGCGACGTCAGGGTGATCGGCCAGATACCGATCTGCTGGGATCCCGACCGCGACGCCGCCGTGCGGCGTGCGCACGATCAGTTCCGCTGGTTCGGTGGTGGCTGGGCGGTCAACGCCGACTTGCCGACGACGGCGGGATTCGAGGGTGCCACGCAGTTCGTGCGCCCGGAAGACGTCGCCGAGTCCATCCCGTGCGGGCCGGATCTCGATGCGATCGTCGAGGCAGTCCGCAAGTACTGGGAAGCCGGCTTCACCGACATCGCACTGGTTCAGATCGGCGATGACGGCCAGGAGCTGTTCCTCAAGGAGGCGGCAGGCTCGCTGCTGGAGAAACTCCGCACCGAATCCCATTGAGAGGAGCTGACTATGCCGCGCGGTAAAGGCATCTACGACGACGAAGACACCGACGAGCCGAAGGGCGGCCGTCCCGGGCCGACGGATGAAGGCCGCGAAGGCGGCATGGCAACGCGGGAGATCGCGCCCGACGTGGCCGAAACGAACGAGGAGCCGACTGCGTAATCAGCCGGCGTCTCGGCCTTCTCGGCTGCGCCGGTAGGCCGCGCGCCGAAGGTCGGCCAGCCAGCCGGGTACCAACCGCACATCTTCGTCACTGTGCAGAACGGGGTCGAATGCGATGTCGTCGCTGCTGGGGTCCAGGTGGCGAAGGGTCAACCGCGCCAGCGGCGAGAAGCCGCCGCTGCCGTGAGCCTGCTCGATGTCGAAATCGACTCCACTTGACTCGATTCGGTTCCTGAGCGTGTCGAGCGACAAACCCGGCTCGTCGATCTTCGTGACAACTCGGGCGCGTACCCACCACACGCCGCCTTGGAATCGGAGCGGCATGAGACTGGAGAATGTTGAGCCAGACCAGGACCTGGTGGGCGCGAGGATGATGCGGCTACCGGCGACTGTCGACGCCAACAATACGTCCCAGGGCATGCACGATCGAAGATCCCGCGGAGGCGGGATTCGAAATGCCAGGCCGGCAATGTCTGGTGCGGCGCCGGGTAAGCCGATCCCTTTTGAGACCCGCCCGATGACGTCACAGGACTGCATCGGCAGGCCGTCATCCGGCGGCGCAACCCGCTCGAGAAGGCCCTCGGCGAGGACACCGTTCGGGTGGAACAGGCGACGGGCCCTGATGGCGGCGCCGAGCCGAACCGGTAACGCCGCGACGTCAGAAACTTGCACAGGCTTGGTGTGCCCGAAACGTCGCCGTACAAAACACGTACTACGGGTTTAACCACAGCGATACCGGACATTAATCACGTCAGCGCTCGACGCCTAAGCAAACACTGTCGAAAGGCCGATGTTGACAACCACATACACCGACCTGGATTTCCCGGGCGTCACCGAAGGGGTCTACGCCCCGCAGGAAGACACCCAACTACTTGTCGACGTCTTGGAAAAGACCGGGCTAGCGCATGGACACCGGGTTGGCGACCTCTGCACCGGCAGCGGTGTGGTGGCGATCGCTGCTTGCGAGCAGGGCGCGGCGGAGGTCAAAGCGCGCGAACCAATGCCGCGGCTGCAAACGTCGACGTCGCAATTCACCTCGGATCGTGGGCGCGCGCCGCGGAATTCGGGCCGTACGACTTGATCGTCTGCAATCCGCCTTACGTGCCCGATGATCCGAGCGGCTAGGGCGTGCAGTTGCCGTCGCATCTCGGACCGGCACGGGCATGGGATGCCGGATATGACGGGCGGCTTGTCCTCGACCCGCTGTGCGAAGCCGCGAGCGAACTGTTCGCCAACCGCGGCACGCTATTGATCGTGCAGTCCGAGTTCGCAGGACCACGTCAGACGCTTGCGACGCTGGCCAGCTCCGGTCTGGACGTCGAAGTCATTTGCCTGGCAATGGATTCCCTTTGGTCCAGTGTTGTCATCCCGCGCGCACTGGCTCGAAATGACCGGTCGACTCGAGCCCGGCCGTCGTGAAGAAGAGCTGTTGATGATCCGAGCGGACAAACCATGAGGGACGACGAACCCCGCATCGTTAGAGTGGTGCGCTCTGGACCGGTGATGGTGCAGGGGCCGGTGCGTATCGAGATGGCCGACGGCAGAGTGGTCGAGTCCGATCGGTTCATGGTCGCGATCTGCACATGCCGCCGCAGCAAGAACTATCCGCTGTGCGACACCAGCCACCGCTGCCGTCAGCGCCCCTAGCGATCAGGAAAGCGGCCGGCGTAGCGACGACCGCTCCGCCCGCCAACAGGCCATCACGTGCGCGGCGAGCCGGTCTTCGACGAAGTCGCGCGCCTTGCTGCCGAACACCACGTCACGGTCCAGATGTGGTTCGCGCGCAACGAGATCCCCGACGACATCGGTACGCACGACTTGTTCGTGGACGGCGTCGGCTGCGACGTGTTCGCGATAGAAACCCACGCAGGGTTCGGGTGCACCCATCCGCTCCAACGCCTCGACCAAGCGTCGCGAGCCCGGCGACGACGTGATCTCCGTCGACGCGAAATGCCCGATCGCGGCGCCGCGCAGCTCGCGGTGCAGACCGAAGAGCGACATCAAATTGACCGACGCGAGGGCGTCGGCGGAATCGGTGTCGAGATAGGCGAGGTAAGTGGAGTCCAGACCCGCGGCGTCCATCAGGTCGGCGAACAGTTGTTGGTGCACCAAATGTCCACGGCCACCGGCATATTCATCGAACTCGACCGCAACAAACGACGCCTTTGCCTGCCCTATCAATCTCGGGATCGCGAAGGCGTGCGGATCGGCTTCCTTGAGGTGATACAGCGAGCGGTGCACGAAGTACTC
This sequence comes from Mycobacterium sp., assembly GCA_035634855.1. Lineage (GTDB taxonomy): Bacteria > Actinomycetota > Actinomycetes > Mycobacteriales > Mycobacteriaceae > Mycobacterium. The sequence goes on along the minus strand of DASQCE010000193.1, from coordinate 865 downwards.
CCGCATCTCCCACGTACCGGTGTTCGGCAAGTAGTACGACGGGCCCGAGCCGTCGACCAGGTCCACCGACAATGTGTCCATCGCGTCGGCGGCGGTCTCGTAGGGTCCGATCTCGCCGACGCCGTTACGCACCGCGCTCAAGAACGCGTCTTCGAGGCGCCCGCGGACATACAGCAACCCCGGATTCCATTCCCAGCGTGGGTTTACCCCGGCGAAGCCCCGGTAGTGCAGTTCGTAGCAGACGAGAGGGCCAACTGCATGCCGAGGCCGTACGGGTCTGCTTCGCAGAGTGGAACGTCGATCGGCCGGGCATCCAGCGCCGGCCTACCGCGCTGAAGGGTGTCGATAACCGTGGACGAAAGCGGACCGATGGCGCGGGGGAGCTTGGGTTCGACCGAGGTCGACGGCAAAGTCACGCGGAAGTGATTCCCCAGACCGCGGGGTGGATGCCGCGGTAGCCGTTGATCTCATTGCAGTGTCCAATCTTTCAGGGCGAGGGCGTGTCTGCGTACGTTATCCACGATGCGGGCTGACAACCGTTTCACTGCCTGGCCATACGCTGCGTCGTGGGCCGGAGGGCCATGGCAAGGCGGCCAGGGACGGCCGCCACCTCGCCGGCTCCGTGAACCACGGCGCCAACATGCCGCTCATGGCAGTAGCGCAAGGTCGGCCGGCGCTGTGTCCGGGAAGCGTTCCCGCATATGCTGTTTGCGTTCGATGATTGCTTGGCGCTGGCGTCGCTGATTGCGGGGCTGCGTCCGACGCGGTCGTCCTTGAAGTCGGTGTTCTCCCCCAGGTGGGGTTGCCACGCTCATCGCCGGGCAGGCATCTGCATCGGCCAGGCCGTACCCGCCGAGCCGCCGTC
>DASQCE010000192.1:0-2212 GCA_035634855.1 Mycobacterium sp. | reverse complement strand
AAGTTCCTCGAGGGCTTCACGCTCCGGACGAACAAGACGTTCCAGGAGAACTACATCGCCGCGGGCGGTAAGAACGGTGTATTCAACTTCCCGTCCAACGGCGTGCATGACTGGCCCTACTGGGGTTCGCAGCTGCAGCAGATGAAGCCCGACATCCAGCGGGTGCTCGGCGCGACACCGCAGCCGTCTCCGGCGGTGGCGGCAGCCTCCGCCAGCTCCGGCGGCTAACCGGGACGCCAATTGGTGGTGGACGGCGGCGATCTCCTCGGGGTCGCCGCCGTCAGCCATTTCGGGAGCGGCCCGTCGCGGTGATGTGATTCACTACCTTGCGGCTAGGGCTGAATTGCCGGCTCGGCCGGCGAAGCTGAATTGCCGGCTCGGCCGGCGAACCTGAATTGCCGGCTCGGCCGGTGGGACATGGGCGATGCGACGTGAGGTGGGGTTCATGCGTGGGTTGATCCGAGGGCTCTTGACCGTGGTCCTGGCCGCCGGGCTGTGGACCGCATCGGCACCGATCGCCAAGGCTGACGTCGAGATGCTGATGGTGCCGTCGGCGGCCATGGGCCGCGACGTCCCCGTCGCATTTCAAGGCGGTGGCCCGCACATGGTCGTTCTGCTCGACGCGTTCAACGCCGCGCCGGATGTCAGCAACTGGGTGACCGCGGGCAATGCGATGAACACCCTCGCAGGCAAGGGAATCTCGGTGGCCGCGCCCGCGGGCGGCGCCTGGAGCATGTACACCGACTGGGAACAGGACGGCAGCCGGCAGTGGGAGACCTTCCTCGCCAACGAATTGCCCGACTGGATGGCGGCCAACAAGGGGCTGGCCCCCAGTGGGCACGGCATCGTAGGCGCCGCGCAAGGTGGTTACGGCGCGATGGCCCTAGCGACGTTCCATCCCGACCGGTACCGCTTCGCAGGCTCGCTGTCGGGCTTCCTGTCACCGGAACAGACCGGCGTCGACGGCGCTATCACCGCCGGGCTGGCCGAGTTCGGCGGCGTGGACACGCGCAATATGTGGGGCCTGCCACAGCTCGGCCGGTGGAAGTGGCATTCGCCGAATGTGCACGTGCAGCTGCTCGCCGACAACAACACCCGGCTGTGGGTGTTCAGCCCGCCCGCCGGGGGATGCACCGATCCCGCCGCGATGATCGGCTACTGCGACATCGCCCAGGGCACCAACCGGACGTTCTATCAGCACTACCGCTCGGTCGGCGGCCACAACGGGCACTTCGACTTCCCCGCCGACGGCAACCATGACTGGGGCAGCTGGTCAGGACAGCTCGGGGCGATGTCGGGCGAACTCGCCGCCACCATCAAGTAGGCGCGTTTTCGGTCACCGGGTCCGGCCCCGGGCAGCCGGTACTTTGGAGGGGTGGAGTACGCGGAACGACGGACGACCGCTTCAGCAAAGTGGTCGGCAACCTCGTTGTTGGTTGCTTCCTCCGCGGCCCTGCTGACCGGATGCTCCGTCGCCGACGACGTGATGGCCACCGTCGGCCTGCCAACATCCGAATCCGCGCCTGCACACGGACAGGCCGGAGCGCAGCCACCGGGACCGCCGCAACCGAACGGGGACTCCAACGCGCTGATCGTGACCGGCCAGCAGCACGTGTACCTTGACACACTCAAGGCCGCAGGGGTGAAGCCGTCGAGCGATCTGCTGGCGCTGAGCATCGGGTCGTATGTCTGTCAGGCCCGTGCTGCCAAGCAGAGCGATCAGGAGGTGTGGGACCTCGTGGTGCCGTTGGTGCGCAGCGACGTACGCAACACCCACATGAGCGCGATGGCGCCGGCTACCGATGAGGTCGATTCAGCGACCGCTGACTACATTCGCATCGCAACCGACAAACTCTGCTAGCAGGAGAACATGCCAAAGACCAAACGGCGGAAACGCCACCGGATCCTCGCGCTCGTCGCAGCCGGGGCGATGGCCCTCGTCGTCGTGTTGATCGTGGCGATCGTGATCGTCGTGCTGCGGCGGCCCGAGACCCCGCAGACCGCGCTGCCTCCCACCGCGGTGCCGCCGGCCGCAGTCCCAACGACGCCGGGTAAGAAGCCGCGCCCGGATTTTCAGGACGCCAGCTGCCCGGACGTGATGATGATCTCGATCCCGGGAACCTGGGAATCCTCGCCGCAACTCGACCCGGTCAACCCGACCCAGTTCCCGATAGCGCTGCTGCTGAACGTGACCAACCCGATCAGGGCCCAG
>DASQCE010000191.1:0-3086 GCA_035634855.1 Mycobacterium sp. | reverse complement strand
TCACGGCGCCGGCAATTTCTTTCGCCTTACCCTTGACCGAGTCGATCAAACCCTTACGTGCCTGGTCAGCCTTGTTGTGCTTAGTCATCTGAGTCTCCTTATCTGTGATGGGGACCCCCGTAAAGGTGGGAGTCCGTTGTCTTTTCTGTTGCTTTTCTGTTGTTTGTCCTCGTCCTCGCCCAGGCTTGGGGCGGTGGGGCCGTGGTCCGGGGTCAAGGTGGAGCGCCCGCAGCGCAGCGAGGACGAACGACCTCGAGGCCGGCGCGGATCCGCCGCACACTCCCGGGGGTCGGGCGGACGAGGTAAAGACGTTGTGGTTCAAGTCATCTCGCTGCCTCCGTGTGAGAACGTGGCGATGCAGGAGACGAGCGTTGGGCGTGCCGGCGCCCAGCCTGACCCGTAAATCGGATGGTGAGTGGGCAGCCGAAGGCACCCGGCGAAGCCGGGTCATGTGGTATTGCTGCGGGTTTGGGATCATGCGGCGGCATCGGTGATGACGGCTTTACCGTCGCGGATGACGATGTGCTGGCCGGTGAGCGCCTGTAGTTGGGTGACCAGATCGCGGGCGCGGCGGTGCACGTTGATCCGGGATTCGTAGTATCCAGGCCCGAGATCACAAAATGTGGCCATGGGGTCCGAAAGCAGGTAGTAGACGACGGTCAGCACCGAGTTGCCGGTGGCGACGATGGCTTTCTGCTTGCCACGGCGTCGGGCCAGGCGCCGGTAACGGGCGCCCAGGAAGGTGTCGGCACGAGAATTGGCGAAGGCGATGCGCCCGAGGGTGCCTGCGAGCCATGGGTTTCCCCTACCGCGGCCCTTGCTTTTGGACTTACCGGCCGACTCGTGGGTCTGCGGGCAGAACTTGGCCCACGACACCAGATGCGCGTCCGAGGGGAATCGGGTCATGTCGACGCCGATCTCGGCGATCAGTTCGGCGGCTGCTACCGCGTCGACGCCGGGAATCTCAGCAAGCCGGGCCGCCTGGCCGGAGAAAGGGCCGATCTCCTTTTCGATGCGGGCATCGAGCGCGGCGATCTGGGCGCTGATCCGATCGGTGTTGTCGAGCATCATGCGCAGGATCGCCGCGTGGTGGTCGGTGAAAAATCCCCGCAGCGCCTCTTCAAGCTGGGCGGTCTTCTTACGTGCCCGGCCCTTGGCCAGCTGGGCCAGCGCACGCGGATCGCGCTGTCCGGCGATCAAGGCGTCCATCATCGCTCGCGCTGTGACGCCGTGCAGTTCCGACAGCACCGATGAGATCTTGATCTGGGCGTCCTCGAGCAGCTTTTCGATGCGCTGCTGTTCGCGGGTGCGGTCTTGCACCAGGGCACGGCGGTAGCGGGTCAGGTCGCGCAGCCGTCGGATCTCGGCCGGATGCACCAGCGAGGGCCGGCACATGCCCCGCTCGGCCACCTTGGCCAGCCAGATCGCATCGGCCCGATCCGTTTTGGCCCGGCCCGGCACGTTTTTCACCTCGCGGGCATTGACCAACCAGCACTCAAACCCCTCGGCCTCGAGCAGGTAATACACCCCCTTCCAGTAGGTGCTGGTGGATTCCATCACCGCCCGCTGCACGCCCCAATGCCGTAACCAGGCCACCATCTCCAACAGTTGTGCCGTGGTGGTGCCGTAGCCGCGCAGTTCCTGCATCCGCCTGCCTGGCCGGTGGCGGCTCGGCACTCGCACACATGCCTCCAGACCGGCCTTGCCCAGATCTAGCGCCGCGATCCGCTCCACCACCAGTTCGGCATCGTCGACTTCTTCCATCATCGATATCCTTCCCGCGCAACGGATTACATGAACGCGGTCGCCCGCAGGAACCGAACAGGGATGGAAAAGAGTCGGACCCTCGTGCTCGTGGCAACAATGCGCAGCCCCACCATCGGTTCCCCGGATCAAACTTATCTTCGGGCTCGCTGCGCCAAGCTGGGTCGACCTCGGCGAGCGACCGCACCCGATTTTCCCGCATGCGCGGCGTCCCCGAAGGGGACCAAAGAACTTATCTGGGTCCACGGACGAATCCGGCGACATGATGACGGATGGGGTGCCCGGCGTGCGGGCCCCGGTGAGGGCCGCGGCCGCTCATTCTCAGCAGGATGTTCACCCGGGAGCGGGTGACAGCAGGGCTGTTGCGGGAGCCGGCCGCGAGCATCAGTGGGTTCGTGGGCAAAAGGCACGCCAACCTCGCATTCCTCAGGCGGCCTGGCCGATGGGTTTGGGCGCGGCCAGCGCGACACCGCCGAGCTCGCGCAGCGTGTGATAGCAGCGGCGCAGCACCTTGCGTTCCACCGCTTAGTGGTCTGGCACGGAATTTCGGTGACGTATTCGTGGCCTGTTAGGCAGCGGGCGTGAGGGCGGTGTTTTCGTGGGCAGCGATGCGCTTGAGTAGGGCGTTGAGATCGTCTTTGGTGAACTTCCATTCGAACGGGGTGGCGATCTGTTCGTAGTACTGCTGGAAGTCGAGCAGTCGGGTCTCGACCTCGTCGAGGGTGTGGAAGTCGTTGGGTGAGACGACTTTACGTTGCACGACGGAGAAGTAGATCTCCACTTGATTGAGCCAGGACGCGTGCACTGGAAGGTGGATCAGGCGCAGAGCGGGCCAGCGATGCTGGAGCCGGTCGATGCTGACCTGACCGCGATGGGAGGAGCCGTTGTCGACCACCCAGAACACCCGACGCGCAGACGCGTAGGGCTCGGTGGTCACGACTTTGTCGATCAGCCGGTTGAACGGGTCGATGCCGGTGGTGGCTTCGCAGCGGCCGAACACCTTGGCGCGGTGGACGTCCCAGGCTGCCAGGTAGGCCAGGGAGCCGCCGCGGAAGTATTCTGCCTCGACGCGCGCCGGCCGGTTTCGGCGCCGGGGGTGTGGTCGGGTGTTTACGGATGCGGGCCTGGATGGAGGTCTTCTCGTCGGCGCAGATGACGTACTCGTCGGGCCGCAGCGGCCGGTCGTCGAATCGGCGAGCGCGGAGGTCGAGCACCCGGGCCGCCCTGGCGCCGCAGTCGGGGCCGCGGGGGAAGATCCAGGACCGGTGTTGCCAGGGCTTGATCGCGTCCGAACTCAGCCAGCGCCAGATGGTGGTGCCCGA
>DASQCE010000190.1:0-3447 GCA_035634855.1 Mycobacterium sp. | reverse complement strand
GATTAGCTAGATTGCGGGCGTGACCGCTGGCAGGTTCGCGCCCAGTCCGTCGGCCGATCTGCACATCGGCAACCTGCGCACGGCCGTGCTGGCATGGCTGTTCGCCCGCTCGACGGGCCGTCGCTTCCTGATGCGCGTCGACGACCTCGACGACCGCACCCACACCGACATCGCAGACCGCCAGCTCGGCGATCTCGCGGCACTCGGATTGACCTGGGACGAGCCGGCCGAACGGCAGTCCGAGCACCCGCAGCGCTACGACGCCGTCGTCGATCAACTCGCCGGCTGCGGTCTCCTGTACGAATGCTATTGCAGCCGAAGGGATATCGCGCAGGCACCGCGCGCTCCGCATGCGCCGCAGGGTGCGTATCCGGGCACCTGCCGGGATCTGACCGACGCCGAACGGGAGGCCCGACGCCGGGAGACCGGGCGGCCGCCCGCGTTGCGGCTACGCGCCGACGCCATTGTCTACACCGTCCACGACCTGCTGCACGGTGAGTACACCGGCATCGTCGACGATTTCGTGGTGCGGCGCGGCGACGGCGTCGCGGCCTACAACCTCGCTGTGGTGGTGGACGACGCCGCACAAGGCATCGACCAGGTGGTGCGCGGTGACGACCTGCTGCCGTCCTCCCCGCGCCAGGCGTATCTCGCGAAGTTGCTTGGCTATCCGGAGCCGACGTACGCGCATGTCGCGCTGGTGCTCAACGAGGACGGGGCGCGGCTGGCCAAGCGCGACGGCGCCGTGACGCTCGCCGAGATCGGCGTGGAACGCGCGTTGGCGCAGATCGCCGAATCGCTGGGCTATTCCGCGACGACCCCCAAGCAGATGCTCACCCAGTTCAAACCCGCTGCACTGCCCCGCGAACCGTGGATATACCGCCCCGGGTGAGCAGAACTCTTGGTAGACGGCCAGCGACTTGCTAGCTTCCGCCGGTGCCCCATCTACGAAGAGCCCTGCTGGCGGTGATGCTGCTCGCCGCGTTGATCCTCACCGCATGCGGTTCGTCAAGCAACAACGGCGAGAACCCGGTCAAGGCATCGGGGGTGCTGCGGGTCGGCACCGAAGGCGTGTACTCGCCGTTCAGCTACCACGACCCCGCCACTGGTCAGCTCGTCGGCTATGACGTCGACGTCGCTCACGCGGTCGCCGACAAGCTCGGCCTGAAAGTCGAATTCGTCGAAACGCCATGGGATGCGATCTTTGCGGCCCTGGAGGCCAACCGATTCGACGTGGTCGCCAACGAGGTGACGATCAACGATGAGCGGAAGCAGAAGTACGACCTCTCGGAGCCCTATTCGGTCGGCGAAGGCGTCATCGTCACGCGAGCCGACGATAACTCCGTCAAATCACTCGACGACATCAAGGGCAAGGTCGCAGGCGAGACAGCGACCAGCAACTGGGCCCAGGTCGCGCGCGACCATGGGGCACGGGTCGAGTCCGTGGAGGGCTTCACCCAGGCGATCAAGCTGCTCAACCAGGGCCGGGTGGACCTGGTGATCAACGACAGCATCGCGGTGTATGCCTACCTCGCCGAGACCGGGGACAAATCGGTCAAGATCGCCGGGAACACAGGTGAGAAGAGCGAGCAGGGCTTCGCCGCCCGCAAGAACAGCGGGCTGTTGCCCGACCTGAACAAGGCTCTCGACGAGCTGCGTTCCAACGGCACTCTGGCCACCATCTCGGAGAAATACTTGAAGGCCAACGCATCGGGCGGACCCGCGACACCAGCGGCAGATGCGTCCGAATCGACCTGGCAACTGATTCTGCGCAGCCTCGGACCACTGGCCAAGGCGGCGATCACCAAGACCGTCCCGCTGACGGTGATCAGCTTCGCGATCGGCTTGATCATCGCGCTGGTCGTGGCGCTGGCCCGGCTGTCGCCGAACGTGATCCTCACCAACGTCGCGCGGTTCTACATCTCGGTTATCCGCGGAACCCCGTTGCTGGTGCAGCTGTTCATCGTGTTCTACGCGTTGCCGGAGTTGGGGGTGAAGATCGAATCGTTTCCTGCGGCGATCATCGCCTTCTCCCTGAACGTCGGCGGCTACGCCGCGGAGATCATCCGCTCGGCGATCCAGAGCATTCCGAAAGGCCAGTGGGAGGCGGCCGAGACGATCGGCCTCGACTACGTCGGTGCGCTGCGCCGCATCATCCTTCCGCAGGCCAGCAGGGTTGCCGTGCCGCCGCTGTCGAATACGTTGATCTCACTGGTCAAGGACACCTCGCTGGCGTCGACGATCCTGGTCACCGAGCTGCTGCGGCAAGCCCAGATCATCGCGGCGCCGAAGTTCGAGTTCTTCGCTTTGTATGGCACAGCGGCGGTCTACTACTGGGTCATCTGCCTTGTGCTGTCGTTCGGCCAGGGCCGCATTGAGCGCCGGCTGGAAAGGTACGTGGCACGATGACAGAGCCTCGTGAAGACAGGATTGTCGCCGAGGGTGTGCATAAAGCCTTCGGCGAAAACGAAGTGCTGAAAGGGGTTTCGTTCAGCGTCGCGCAGGGCTCGGCGACCGCGATCATCGGCCCGTCAGGCTCGGGTAAGACGACGCTGCTGCGGGCACTCAACGCGCTGGACGTGCCCGATGCAGGTGTGATCCGCGTCGGAGAGGTGGAGATCGACTTCTCCAAACCCGTCGGCAAGGACGAGCTGCGGCGGTACCGGGCGCAGAGCGGGTTTGTGTTTCAGTCGCACAACCTGTTTCCGCACAAGACGGTGCTGCAAAACGTCACCGAGGGACCGATCGTCGTGCAGAAGCAACCGAAGGAGCAGGCCGACGCGGACGCCGTCGAGCTGCTCGAGCAGGTCGGCCTCGCCGAAAAGCGCGACCAGTACCCGTTCCAGCTGTCCGGAGGTCAGCAGCAGCGGGTCGGCATCGCGCGGGCGTTGGCGCTCAAGCCCAAGGTGGTGCTCTTCGACGAGCCGACCTCGGCGCTGGATCCTGAACTGGTCGGCGAGGTGTTGTCGGTCATCAAGGATCTCGCAGTCGAGGGCTGGACACTGGTGGTCGTCACGCACGAAATCCAGTTCGCCAGGCAGGTTTCCGATCAAGTGCTGTTCACCGACCGCGGCGTCATCCTGGAGAAGGGCCCACCCGCCGAGGTGATCGGCAATCCGAAAGAGGAGCGCACCCGACAGTTCCTGGACCGCATCCTCAACCCGCTCTAGCTTCGCTTGGTGAGGGCGGAGTTCACGATCAGACCAAGTTGCGGTTGATGGGGTGAAGTGGCCGGGCGTAACGTTGGCAGTGGCTCCTTCGGATCGCCAACGCTGCGACCAGCCACTTTACGTGGCCCACAGCCGGTTTCATCGGACCGGCACCTTGGTTGGAGAGAGCCGGGGACGTGATCTCGTGAGCGGTAGCGTCCTAGGTCGGCCAGGTTTAGCCTGGTCGATCGTGGGTGACGTATGCCCAGAAACGTCGCGCCGACTCTGCGGTATGAGG
>DASQCE010000189.1:0-8965 GCA_035634855.1 Mycobacterium sp. | reverse complement strand
ACCCAGATGCGCGGTCATAAACGACACCACCTGCCCACCCACCTGGAGGTTCGGCACATAGCCGTTCAGATAAATCCGATCTAGGCACTCCACATCCAGGCTCACATGCCCGTCAAGCACATCGTTCACCGTCACCACCGCAGCCATGACCGCCAGCCTGGTAGACCAAGCCGGTCCTGACCAGCGCCCAGCCTCACGGCGACGCCGCGATCGTCGAGGGCAGGCTCGGACCGCTCCCCAACCAGCAGCCAACCGCAACGATCCCGCCCAACCCGCCGCCCACCTCGGCGGTCCGAGGCTGGCCTCACTGGTGGTAAGGCGTGTAAACGACCCACCCGTCGTCGCCTGCGCTCAATCCACGGGGCCGCCATCGAGGCCGATACTGGCCGTCGCTGACCTGTGGCTGGAGGAACTGACACGCCTGCAGCCCGATGTCGACGCGGTCCGCCGAGTCGGACTCTGGCTTGCCAGCACGTCTCCCATCAGCGGGCCGGTGAAGATCGGGTGGCGCTGCTTGGCGCGACAGGGTGCGACGAAAATGTCGAAGTCATTGTTCGCCGCGCTGGAGCAGGACCAGGTCGATCGCGCACTGCTCACCGCGGCTGGCGACATCGTCCGAACTGATCGACGGGCCTGCCCAGGACATCGACAACTATGCCGACGGCGCCGACGCCATCGAGCACTTCCTGGCCCTGATGCGCGGTCCCGCGCCGAGTCACTTCCTGATTACCGTGCTGAAGCGGCGATTCGCGACCTTTGTTGGTGCGGACGAACGCTGGGAGGTCGACCCACCCGGGTGGAACGTCAGCCGTCGTGAAGCCTTCCACGCCATGTGTCTGGAGATCCTTGGACAGTCGCACCGGCACCAGCGCGTTGCCGCCTTGCTGACACCGGACACCACCGACAGCGACTTCTGGAACGCGCGCGTGGTCGCACGCGACCTCGGCATGGACATCCTCGAGGTGACCCTCCGCCGAACTGGGCAGAACTCAACTGCCGCTCGCGGAGATCGCCAGCGGTCCAGACCGCGCGCTCGGTCTTGGTCAGGAGTGGAAGGCCCATGACGCGCCGGATTGGAGCCTCCAGGCCCTGCGCGACCATCCGGGCATTGGCGGCGATCTGCTGACCATCGGGCTGCAGAGCCCCGTGACGAGGAACCGGAAAATGGCGCTCAACGCATTTCAACAGCGGCCGGCCGAGTCGTGGCCCTCGGAAGCTGGGCGAGTACTACGCGGCGAGCCCTCCGAATAGTTGACTCACGCTCCATCCACGTCATCCCAGAACGCACCCGCCGTTTCGGCGATTTCGACCGGATACTCGCCGTTGATGGCGTGGGATGCTCCGGCCCACAGCTCGACCTGTCCGCGCGGCAAGAGGTTTCGTGCCCGTGCGGCCGCGCGGGCGGCGTCCAGCATCACGCTTCGCCCGGCGATCAGCGCCAACACCGGACAGTCGAGCGACCGCAACTGGTCATCGGTGAACGATTTCGGCATCGCCTTTCGCATGACGTAGTCGGTGGATCCCGCGGAGATCAGTGCGGCCTCTGGCAGCGAGTCGTCGACCTCGGCTCCTCCCGATATCCAGCTGAACACCCTGCGCCGCACCGCTTCCGGCGCAGGCAAGAACAATCCTGCTGAGACCAGAAGCGCCTTGGCCGGGACGCGCGCGAACGTGAAAACCGGATCCAGCAGTGCCAGCGACACGGCGCGGCCAGGGCGGCGGACCGCGTAGTTCACCGCCGTCCACCCGCCGATCGACACCCCCGTAAGGTGCGCCCCATCCAATCCGAGGCCGGCCAGCGCGTCGTCCAGCCATTGCGCCTCGTCGTCGGGGCCGGTGATCGGCTCGTCCTGCACGGACATCCCGGCCTCGCCGAGCAGGTCGATCCCAATGACGGTGCGGTGCTGGAGCAACGCGGGGATGTTGACCCGCCACATCGGCGTTGATGCGTTGCGGCCCGGCAGCAGCACCACCGGCGGACCGGCGGATGGCCCGTCGAACCGGTGGGCGCGGATGGTGCCGAACGACGTTGGCACATCAGCTGACTCGCTGACCGGCGGAAGCTGCGCCATCGCCGTCTGGTAAACGCTCAAGAAATGCGCGCGGGCTCGCTCACCTTTGAAGTGTCCGACGTTGTGGCGCGGCACTACTCGACGGTGACGGACTTTGCCAGGTTGCGCGGCTTGTCCACGTCGTAGCCGCGAGCCTGCGCGACCCCCGCCGCGAACACCTGCAGCGGAATCGTCGACAAGAGTGGCTGGAAAAGCGTTGACACCACAGGTATTTCGATCAGGTGATCGGCATAGGTGTGGACGGTGTCGTCACCTTCCTCGGCGATGACGATGGTGACTGCGCCACGGGCCTGGATCTCGCGGATGTTCGACAACAGTTTGGCGTGCAGCGTCGGGGCGTTCTTCGGCGACGGCATCACGACGATCACCGGCAGGCCGTCTTCGATCAGCGCGATCGGACCATGCTTGAGCTCACCGGCGGCGAACCCTTCGGCGTGCATGTAAGCCAATTCCTTGAGCTTGAGCGCACCTTCGAGTGCGACGGGGTAGCCGACGTGGCGGCCGAGGAACAGCACCGTCGAGGACAGCGCAAACCCGCGGGCCAGCGCGGAGACCGGTTCGACGGTCTCCAGTACCCGGGCCACCAGATCGGGCATCGCCTCCAGTTCGCGGTATTCGCGCGCCACCTCGTCCGGATACTTGGTGCCGCGAGCCTGCGCGAGGGCAAGCCCGACAAGGTAATTCGCCGCGATCTGGGCGAGAAATGTCTTGGTCGACGCGACACCGATCTCCGGCCCGGCGCGGGTGTAGAGCACCGCGTCGCTTTCGCGCGGGATCTGGCTGCCGTTGGTGTTGCAGATGGCAAGCACCTTGGCCTTCTGCTCCTTAGCGTGCCGCACTGCCTCCAGCGTGTCGGCGGTCTCACCCGACTGCGAGATGGCAACGACGAGCGTGTGGCTATCCAATACCGGGTCGCGGTAACGGAACTCGCTGGCCAGCTCGACCTCGACGGGTAGCCGCGTCCAATGCTCGATGGCGTACTTGGCCAACAGCCCGGAGTGATAGGCCGTGCCGCAGGCCACCACGAACACCTTGTCGACGTCGCGCAGTTCCTGGTCGGACAGCCGCTGCTCGTCGAGCACGATACGGCCGTCGACGAAGTGGCCGAGCAGCGTGTCCGCGACTGCCGCTGGTTGCTCCGCGATCTCCTTGAGCATGAAGTACTCGTAGCCACCCTTTTCGGCGGCCGACAGATCCCAGTCGATATGAAAGCGCCGGGCATTCGCGGCGTCATCGACGCCGTCGAAGTCGGTGATGCGGTAACCGTCGGCGGTGATCACCACCGCCTGGTCCTGACCGAGTTCGATGGCGTCGCGAGTGTGCTCGATGAATGCGGCCACATCGGAGCCGACGAACATCTCGCCGTCGCCGACACCGACGACCAGGGGTGTGGATCGGCGTGCGGCGACGATCGTGTCCGGCTCGTCGGCGTTGGCGAAGACCAGCGTGAAGTGGCCCTCGAGCCGGCGCACGACCGCGAGCACGGAGGCCGCGAAGTCGCCCGCGGTGTCGCCTTCGTGGTACTGCCTGGAGACCAGGTGAACAGCGACCTCGGTGTCGGTATCGCTGGCGAACTCGACACCGGCGGTTTCCAGCTCGGCACGCAGCGCCGCGTAGTTCTCGATGATCCCGTTGTGGACGACCGCGATCTTTTTTGCGGCGTCGCGGTGCGGATGGGCGTTGCGGTCAGTGGGCCTGCCGTGGGTCGCCCAGCGGGTGTGTCCGAGCCCGGTGCTACCGACGAGGCTCGCATCGTCCGTCTCGTCTAGCGCGGCCTCGAGGTTCGCCAACCGGCCCGCCCGGCGCCGCACCGTCAGTCCACCCTTGCCGTCGAAGAGGGCGACCCCGGACGAGTCGTAGCCGCGATACTCCATCCGGCGCAGCGCATCGACCACGATGTCGCAGGCAGGACGCTGCCCGACATAGCCGACGATTCCGCACATAGCCATTCAGGGTAGTGCAACAGCTGGGTCACACCGCCTGCGCTACGGTTCGGTGGTGGCCAGTACGAAGAAGCTTTTCACCGCTTTGACCCGCCGCGGCCCGCACCGTGTTTTGCGGGGTGACCTGGCCTTTGCCGGCCTGCCCGGCGTTGTCTACACCCCGGAGTCGGGGATGAATCTGGCCGGTGTGGCGTTCGGTCACGACTGGTTGGCGGGAGCGGACCGGTACGAGGGCACGCTCGAGCATCTGGCGTCGTGGGGCATCGTCGCCGCGGCGCCGGCCACCGAGACGAGCGTCGCGCCGTCGGTGCTCAATCTGGCGTTCGACCTGGGTACGACCTTGGACATCATCGCGGGCGTGCGCCTTGGTCCGGGAAAGATCAGCGTGCATCCCACGAAGCTGGGTGTCGTCGGGCACGGTTTCGGCGGATCCGCGGCGGTGTTCTCCGCCGCAGGCATGCCCGCCAAGCCGAAGGCCGTCGCGGCGTTGTTTCCGACGCTGACGAAGCCGCCTGCCGAACAGCCCGCGGCCTCGCTGCCGGTGCCGGGTCTGGTGCTCACCGCACCCGGTGACCCGATGACGTTGCGCTCCAACGCCGTTGAGCTGGCCAGAGTGTGGAAGGGCGCGACGCTTCGCACGGTCAACAGGGCCAAGGCCGGTGGCCTGATCGAGGGTAGGCGGCTGGCCCGCGTCGTAGGGCTGCCGGGCGCCGACCGCAGCACGCAGAAGGTGGTGCGGGCGCTGCTGACCGGCTATCTGCTGCACACGCTGACCGGTGACAAGACCTACGGCGCCTTCGCCGACCCCGAGATCGACCTGCCGAAGGCGCCCGCCGTGGATCCCTTCGCCGACAATCCGGTCGACATCGAGGACAAAGTCGTCGCCCTTTTGAAGCCCTGAGGCGGCCGACCAACCGGTTGGGTGTATAACTCGATGATGCGGACAGGGATCTTCTTGAGTTATGCCGACGGCGGCCACTCGAATTTTGCAGAGGCAGCCGACGAGGTCGTCGAGCTGGAAAAGATCGGCGTCGATATCGCGCTGGTCGCCGAGGCCTACTCGTACGACGCGATCAGCCAGCTCGGCTTTCTGGCGGCCAAGACGTCCCGGATCGAACTGGGCACAGGCGTGGTGCCCATCTACGTCCGCACCCCCTCGCTGCTGGCTATGACGGCAGCGGGTCTGGACTACGTGTCCAACGGCCGCTTCTGGCTGGGCATCGGCACGTCGGGACCGCAGGTGATGGAGGGCTTCCACGGCGTGCCGTTCGACGCGCCGCTCGGCCGGACGCGCGAGGTGGTCGAGATCTGCCGGCAGGTGTGGCGCCGCGAACGGGTCACCTATGACGGGAAGTACTACCAGATTCCGCTGCCGGCCGACCAGGGCACAGGTCTGGGCAAACCCCTGCAGCTGATCAATCATCCTGTCCGCGACCGCATTCCGATCACGATCGCGGCTCTGGGCCCGAAGAACGTCGAGCTCACCGCTGAGATCGCCGAGGGTTGGCAGCCGGTGTTCTTCTATCCCGAGAAGGCCGACGACGTGTGGGGTGAGGCACTGCGGGCCGGGTACGCCAAACGCGATCCGTCGCTGGGTCCGCTCGACATCATGGTCAGTGCCCCGTTGGCCATCGGTGACGACGTGGACGACCGATTGTCTTGGGCGAAACCGCACTTGGCGCTCTACATCGGCGGCATGGGCGCCCGCGGCCGCAACTTCTACCACAACCTGGCGACCCGTTACGGGTTCGGCGACGTGGCCAACCACATCCAGGACCTCTACCTCGCAGGTAAGAAGGCCGAGGCCATCGAGGCGGTGCCAGACGATCTGGTACGGAACGTTTCGCTGGTGGGTCCGCGCGGCTACGTCAAGGAGCGCATCGCCGCTTATGCCGGCGCCGGAGCCACCACGCTGCTGCTGCAGCCGCTTTCCGACGACCGCCGTGAGTCCGTGCGCTTCGTCGAGGAGTTGCAGGGGCTGTTGCACTAGACGAGGACGGTTCCACCGTCGACCGTCAGCACGATGCCAGTCCCGAATGCCTGCTCCATGCAATAGAGGTACGCCAATGCGGTATCTGCCACCTCGCCGATGCGGCCAAGTGGAAGGTGCTGCGCGGCTTGGTCGTACATCACTTGCCGGTCCGCTTCGCTCATCGCATCCCACAACGGGGTGCGCACGACGCCGGGTGCGACGGCGTTTACCCGGATAGGCGCGAGCTCGAAAGCGAGCGCCTTGGTAAGCGCGTTCATCGCGCCGCAAATGCTCACCGGCAGAGCGCCGAATCCCGGTTGCTCGGCGGCTGTCCCGCTGGTCAGTGTGATCGACCCACCGGCGGTGATGCGCGGCGCGAACACGCGCACCGCGGTCAGCGCACCGACGAAGCGGGTCTGGAAGAAGCCCATGACGACCTCCGGGGTGAGGTCGGCCAGTGGCCTCAGTTCGAGTGACTCGCCCGCGGTGAACACGAGGTGTTCGATGTCGCCGATGTCCGCGGCCAGCCGCTCCACTGCCGACAGGTCGGTGAGGTCGACGGTGGCGCCGCGGGCATGCTCCGGCAGCTGCAACATGGCGCGGTCGACGCTGGACTGATGGCGCGACACCACGATCGGGACGGCTCCGCGCTCGCCCGCCGCGACCGCAACACCCAGGCCGATGCCGGAGGTGCCGCCGATGACGAGTACTCGTGCGTTCTTCAGGTTCATGCATCCACTGTCGGTCCGGATGGTGGTCGACGTCCAAGACCCTTTTCGTCGCGGACTGATACCCTGACGGTATGGCGGCGGCCGACCTCGACATGCGCAAACTCCGGTACTTCGTGGCAGTCGCCGAAGAACTGAACTTCGGCCGAGCAGCCGAGCGGCTGCACATCGCACAGCCGGTGCTGTCGCGCCAGATCCGTTCGTTCGAAAATGAACTCGGCGTGCGACTGTTCGAACGCGACTCACGCGGGACTGCGTTGACCATCGCAGGCAAGCAATTGCTCGAGGATGGCCGCTTCTTGTTGGCGGAGTCAAAAGCGTTGCAGCACCGTATTTCTCGTGTCGCTGACCCGACGGTCACGGTGACCGTCGGCGTCATGCCCGGTCTGTTGGCGACGGCTGCTGCGACGGCGTTCGAGGCCGAGAACCCGTCGCGGCATGCCGTCGTGGTGCAAGTCGGCTGGGCCGAACAGGTCGACGTGGTGCGCCGCAGCGAGGTCGACGTGGTGTACGCGCGCGAGCCCATCGACCACCATGGGCTGGGCACCGCGCCGCTGCTGGAGGAGCCACGGGTCGTCGTTCTGCCCGCGACCGATCCGCTTGCGAAGAAGCGCTCAGTGCGCCTGGCCGATCTGGCGTCCAAGCGCCTGTTGCAGGATCCGGCCACCGTGCCGGAGTGGTATGCGATCGCCACTCCCGAACATCGCCGCGCAGGCCAGACTGCGCACACCGTGGAGGAAAAGCTCGAACATGTTGCCGCACATGAAGGATTCGTGATCCTGCCTCGCTCGACGACAGCGTTCTACCGCAGGCCGGATGTTCGGGTGCTGCCCATCCAGGACATCGGCCCGAGCCAGGTCACGCTGATCTGGGATGCGGCAAGCGACAACCCCGCCCGCGACGCGTTCGTCAGCGCGGCGCTGGCGTGCCGGAAGCAGACGATCTGACGCTCGGCTGCCGGTCCTTGGCGGCGATCTCGGCGAGCGCCGCCACCACAACTCCGAACGCGAAGTACAGCGCGGGCAGCCACGGTGCCACCCGAACGGCGCGTCCGAGTCGTCGGCATAGCGGAACACCCCGACCCCGGCGAGCACGGTTTCAACGATCGGCCCGCCGATCGCCGCGAGCACACCACATATGGCGCCGGGGCCGTCGCCGAGCACGCACCAGGTGATCACCGCGAGCGCATAAAACAGCACCGTCACCGGCACCGCGGGTCCCGTGTGCTCCAGGGCTGTGATGACGTAGATCCGATGGCAGCCGCGACACCGGCCAGACCCTGACGCACGCTGACGGACGTTCGGGGTGCCCGCATGCGCAGACGCAGCTCGGCCAGTGACACGGTCGCGACGGCCACGAGGAGCGTTAACCAGATCGGGCTGCTCCAATGAACGGAACAGCGTCGGTCAGACATTCGGTGGTGCCGGTGGCCACGTGGTTGTGATCGCCGATCAGCGAAGCTGCCGCCCCCAATGAATAGGAAGGTGAGCTCCGGCATACGCAACTTCACGCGACGGACGGTACTCCCGTCACTGTCCCAGCTGCGGAAGTTGGCCGAGCGGCTGTGAAGGGCATCGCACCCAGGCGTACTGAGCTGTCAGGCCGCGTGTAGGTCGGCCAGTGCAATGTTGATTCTGACTTCGACTTCGCTGACCGCGATCAATGGTGTCCCTGGTAGCGGTGGCGCTGTCGACCGATACCTGGCACCGGTGGGCGTGACGAAGTCGGCTGTGTGCGCACCGTTTTTCGTCTCCCGTGGTGACGCGCCAGCCCGGCGCCTCTTTGGCGTAGTTGCACCGTTCGCACTCACCCAACCCATTGGTGGCACTGGTCGGCCCGCCGCGGTTGCGCGGTGTGGCGTGATCCCGATGCCGAATCGGCGCATCACAGTACGGGGTGCGACACGTGCGGTCCCGCAGGCCGATGAATCCGGCCAGACCCTTCGGGAACAACCGCGATCGCGACTCCATCGCCACCAACGATCCGCTCTTGGGGTCCCGATACAGCCGCCGCAGCGTCGCCAACGACCGGTTATCGGGCTCTTCGCCACGAACCTGGGAGTGGGGAGACCGGGCGACACGCCTCGGGCTCTGAAATGAGCTGATCGTGGGGCCTGGGGCTCGCACGATCCGTGATCACGACCAAGATCACACGGATTGTCGAGGAGCCCCAGGTGGAAGCAGAGGTTACCGGTTCGGTTGTTGCTGCGTTGTTCGGGTTGGACGGGTTCCGCGTGCTGGCCGCCGCGGA
>DASQCE010000188.1:0-7296 GCA_035634855.1 Mycobacterium sp. | reverse complement strand
GGCCAAGGACGACAGCGTGCCAGTCGTCATCGACGATGCGCTCGGCTTCACCGACCCCGACAGGCTGATCAAGATGGGGACGGTGTTCAACGCCGTCGGCGGCGACGGTCAGGTGATCGTGCTGACGTGCAGCCCGCAGCGCTACGCCAGTGTGGCTGGGGCCCACCACATCGAGCTGACGGCCTAACTTCCCGCGAGCGTGCGTAGCTGCGCGCGATATTGCGCTCATGACTGTACCTGGCGAGTTTCCACGACCCTGAGTGCAATTTCGACAGCGCTTAGGCGGCCTGCAGACCGGGGTCGCCCGACAGCGCGAACACGCGTCGCATCTCGTCGACCGCGCCGGCGTCGCCGTCGAACTTCACCCGTCGCAGCGCGGCCTTGCGTTCGGCGGCCGTCGTGCCCATGCGTGCGGCTATCAGGTCCGCTGCTGTTGCCGTCAAGGTGACGGCGGGAGCGTCTTGCGCTGCCGTGAGCCCTGCGCGATCGACCGCGAACTCGAAGCGGCGGTCATCGATCTCGATGCGGTACGAGGCATGCAGGTCGCCTGCGGTGGCGGGATCGAAGGCCAGCAGGATGCCCGCCAGAAACCCGTTGAGTGGGGTCAGCGCGCTTTCATCCGGAACGACCATCTCGAGGCCGAACGTCGCGATGGCCTTCACCACCGGCAGCACCTTGTGCCAGCCCGTATCGCTGAGGGTGTACACGGTCCGCGCGATGGGCGGTGGCAGCTCCTCGCGATCGACCAGGCCGGCCTCCTCCAGCTCGCGAAGCCGGTCAGCCAGCAGGTTGGTGGCGATGCCGGGCAACTGGACCCGCAGGTCACCGTACCGGCGGGGACCGCCGATGAGTTCCCGCAGGATCAGCAGCGTCCACCGCTCACCGAGCACGTCGAGGCCCCTGGCGATCGGGCAGTTCTGTTGGTAGCTCCTTCGGGACGGCACACCAGCGACTATAGCATTAAGACACAGTTCTTGTTCAGTAAGTTGAATATATTGTCTACTATGTTTAGATTGACGTCACAGAGTCAAAGGCATTAACTGGCCCAGCCAGGGAGCGGACATCAGATGACAAACACCCAAATCGGTGAGCAGTACTCCACGGGCCTGTCCCGGCGCAACATCGAGCGTGCTCTCAGTGCCGCCGGACAGGATCTCGACCACCTGCGGCCAGCGGACCTCGCGCCGCTGGAGGACTTTCACACCATGGGGCGCATCGCCACAAGCCAACTGGTTGACATGGTCGGAGTTGCTCCCGAGGCGGAGGTGCTCGACGCGGGTTGCGGGATCGGGGGAACTGCCCGGTTTGTCGCCGACAAGTGTGGCTGCAGAGTCTCCGCTGTCGATCTAACCGAGGAGTATTGCGAAACTGCCCGCTGGCTCAATCGCCTCGTCGGACTCGACGGGCGGATTTCGGTTGGCCAAGCAGACGTGACTGAACTGCCCTTCGCCGACGCGGTCTTTGATGTCGTATTCAGCCAACACGTTCAAATGAATATCGCCGATAAGGCGCGCCTGTATCGGGAGGCGCGTCGCGTGCTGGTTGGCGGTGGGCGAATTGCGTTGTGGGACATCACGGCCAGTGAGAGCGGCGATCCCGACTTCCCACTTCCGTGGGCGGACCGACCCGCGCTCAGCCATCTGGTTACGTCGGACCAGTTACGTGGTGAGGTCGAGTCCGCGGGCTTCGAAGTCGACCACTGGAACGATCTCACCGACCAGGCGAGCGCACTGATGCAGGCGTTGCTGGCACTGCCTCCGAACCCGCTCGGACTTCACGCCTTCGTCGCCGACTTTGCCGTGAAGGCCAGGAATCTGACGACCGCCCTCGCCGGGGGCCGACTGCGAGTCATCCAAGGCATCGCGCGGGCCACCGTGTGAGAGTGCGCACCCCCAAGGATGGTTGACCATCGCCAGATGCTTGACTTTCTTGTCTATACACTTTAATTTCATACCTATGTTCATCAGTACACCGATATTCCGCGATCGTCCGATCGCCGCGCTTGCAGTCATCTGCCTGAGCGTCTTCGTCATCAGCGTCGACGCCACCATCGTCAACGTCGCCCTGCCCACGCTGTCGCGCGAACTGAACGCCGACACCGCGCAGCTGCAATGGATCGTCGACGCCTACACCCTGGTCATGTCCGGCCTGCTGCTGTCGGCGGGCAGCCTGAGCGACCGCTACGGCCGACGGGGCTGGCTAAGCGGCGGGCTCGCCGCCTTCGCTGTCACGTCCGCTGTTGCGGCCCAGGTGAATACGGCCGATGGGCTGATCGCGGCGCGCGCCGCGATGGGCGTCGGCGCCGCGGTCATCTTTCCCACCACTCTGGGTCTGATCACGAACATCTTCCCCGACCCGGTGAAGCGGGCCAAGGCCATCGGACTCTGGGCCGCCATGGTCGGTGTTGGCGTCGCCGCAGGCCCGATGACCGGTGGCTGGCTGCTCGAGCACTTCTCGTGGGGCTCGATCTTCCTCGTCAATGTGCCGGTCGCGGCCGTGGCGATCATCGGCGGCTGGCTGTTCGTGCCGACATCGCGCGATCCCGCCGCGCCACGCGTCGACATCCCTGGCCTGATCCTGTCGTCGGTCGGCGTCACCGCCGTCGTCTACACCGTGATCGAGGCGCCAAACTGGGGATGGAGCAGCGTGCGTACCTCAATCGGCTTCGTCGTCGGCGCCGTCGTCATCACCGCGTTCGCGCTGTGGGAGCGGCATAGCTCGCATCCGATGCTCGACGTGTCGGTGTTCGCCAACCGGCGGTTCTCCGGCGGCAGCCTCGCTGTGACGGCTGGATTCTTGACCTTGTTCGGGTTCATCTTCGTCATCACTCAGTACTTCCAATTCATCAAGGGCTACAGCGCATTTGAGACCGGAGTCCGGTTGCTGCCCGTCGCGATCTCGATCGCTGTCGCCAGCATCGTCGGACCGCGCATCGTCGAACGGGTCGGCACCACCGCCGTGGTCGCCGGCGGCCTGGGCATCTTCGCGGCGGGGCTTGCGTGGGCATCGACGGCCGACGCCGCCACGCCCTACATCCAAATCGCATTGCAGATGGTGCTTCTCGGCGGTGGTCTAGGGCTGACCACCGCGCCGGCCACCGAGGCGATCATGGGGTCGCTATCCCCCGACAAGGCGGGCGTCGGCTCGGCCGTCAATGACACCACCCGCGAACTCGGCGGCACCCTCGGTGTCGCGATCGTCGGCAGCGTGTTCGCGTCCGTGTATTCGGGCCGACTGGGCAGCAACGCGGCGGTGGGCGCGCTACCCGAGCAGGTGCGCGCCACGATGGAACGGTCGATGGCCGCCGCCTACCAGGTCATCAGCCGACTGCCCCAGCAGGCCATCCCCGACGTCCGCGCGGCCGTCAACGCCGCATTCCTCGACGGACTGCAGGTGGGCTCGTTGGTCTGCGCCGGCATCGCCGCCGGGGCCGCGGTCATCGTCGCCTGGCTGCTGCCCGCCAAGGCACGGCAGGCGGCCGCCGATCGGCACCAGCCCGAGCCGGTGTCAGCATGAGCTACACCGACAGCTGGACCGACGGCCACGGCACTGTCCAGTACTTCACCCGCTCCGACGGATCCCGCCTGCGGTACTTCACCGCAGGCTCCGGACCCGCCCTGGTGCTGATGCACACCATCCGAACGCAGTTGGACTACTTCCACCGCGTCATCCCGCAGCTGTGGGACTCGTTCACCGTGTATGCCCTGGACCTGCCCGGCATGGGCTGGTCGGACATCGTGCCCGGTGCCCGCTACGAAGAACGCGACCTGCGGGCCGCGGTGGTCGAGTTCGTCACCGACCTCGACCTGCACGACGTCACCCTCGCCGGGGAATCGCTCGGCGGCGCGCTCGCGCTACACGCGGCCGTCGACCTCAAGGGTCGCGTCGCCCGGGTTGTTGCGTTCAACACGTACGACTACCCGAGCGGCCTCGAGCGAGGCAACGTGTTCGCCCGGTTCATCATCGGCAGTGTCCGCATGCCGGGCCTTGGGCCGCTCTTCGCCGCGATGGAAAACCGCCCGATCATGAAGGGCATCATGCGCGGCGGTGTCGTCGACAATCGCATGCTGCCCGACGATTTCGTCGTCGAGCTCCGAAAGAGTGGACGCCGCAAGGGATATCCGGGGGTGGCCCGGGCCGTCTACCGCAGCCTGAAGGGCTTCGTCAAGGCCCGCGACCGCTACCGCGACGTGGCGGTACCGGTGACGCTGGTCTACAGCGATGAGGACTGGTCACGGCCTGCGGAGCGCGAACATGTCGCGGACCTTCTTGCCGAGGTCGAACGGATCACCCTGCCCGACACCGGCCACTTCTCCGCCTTGGAACTGCCGAACGAGGTCGCCAGGATTCTGCGGCGATCGAATTGACCGTGCGACACCTGCCGGGCTCATAGACTCCGGCAGGTGGACGCCGACTACGTCGTGGTGGGAACCGGCTCGGCCGGATCGGTCGTGGCCACCCGGCTCAGCGCCGATCCGGCGGTCCAGGTCGTGGTGCTCGAGGCTGGCCCGCGGGACAAGGACAAGTTCATCCACATCCCGGCGGGCTTCGCCAAGCTGTTCCGCGGCGACATGGACTGGAACTACCTGACCGAACCACAGACGGAGCTCGACGGCCGTGAAATCTATTGGCCGCGGGGGAAAGTGCTTGGCGGGTCGTCGTCGATGAACGCGATGATGTGGGTGCGTGGCTTCGCCGCCGACTATGACGAGTGGGCCGAGCACGCCGGCGAGCAGTGGAGCTATGCCAACGTCGAGAAGTACTTTCAGCGCATCGAAAGTGGTCCGTTGGTCATCTCGGCGCAGCGCAGCCCGCGCACATCGACCGCCGCTTGGCTGGAAGCCGTGCGCGAGTGCGGCCACGAAGGCTTTTGCGAAACCCGTGTCACGCAGCGCAGGGGAGCGCGGTGGAGCACCGCCGACGCGTATCTGAAACCGGTGCTGCAGCGAATGAACCTGACCCTGTACACCGAAGCCGCCGCCACGCGAGTAATCTTCGACGGCACGCGCGCCGTGGGGGTCGAATTCGAGCAGCTTGGCCAGCGACGGATGGTCCACGCGCGGCGTGAAGTGGTGTTGTGTGGCGGCGCGATCAACAGCCCGCAGCTGTTGATGCTGTCGGGGATCGGTGTTCGTGACAAGCTCGCCGAGCATGGCATCGACGTCGTGCGGGAGTCACCCGGCGTCGGCGCCAATCTCCTGGACCACCTGATCGCCCCGCTGGGGTTTGACGTGCCGAACGACACTCTGTTCGCCGCGGAGAAACCGCTGGAACTGGTGAACTACCTCGTGCGTCGGCGCGGCATGCTGACCTCGAACGTCGGGGAGGCGTACGGGTTCATCAGGAGTCGCCCGGACCTCGAACTGCCCGATCTGGAGCTGATTTTCGCGCCCGCCCCGTACTTCGAGGAAGGTATCGGCGACCCCTACGACCGCCACGCCGTGGTGATGGGGGCGATTCTGCTCAAGCCGCACAGCCGGGGCACCATTACCCTGCGGTCGGCAGACCCGAAGGACAAGCCGATCATCGACCCGGCGTATCTCACCGACGATGCGGGCGCCGACCGTGCGGCGTTGATGGCGGGCCTGCGGATGTGCGCGGTGATCGCGAAGTCCGCGGCGCTAAAGGGCATCATCGGCAAGGTGGCTCGGCCGCGTGGCGCGACGGACCTCGACGACGAAACACTTGACCGGGCGCTGAACTCTCTGTCGCACACCCTCTATCACCCGGTCGGCACATGCCGGATGGGCACGGACGACGCCAGCGTGGTCGATCCTGAACTGCGGGTGCGCGGCGTGGACGGGCTGCGTGTCGCCGACGCATCGGTGATGCCGACGATCATCCGCGGCCACACGCACGCGCCGAGTGTGCTGGTCGGCGAGAAGGCCGTGGATCTGATCCGCGGCGGCTAGGTGCCCTCCGACCGGCTGTCTTCGGGAACGAGTCGTCCGATGTCGTCCAGGAGCGATTCCGCCAACGCGATATCCCCACGAAGGTCGCGGTCCTCATTGTCGCGGGGCAGAACGCCGGCCAGCGCCAGCGCGTCGCCCACGGCGCCGCTGAATTGGCCATCGAGCCCACGCTGACGCAAAAGTCTGACCGCGCCAACAAGTTCGCAGCAGAGCAACACCCGGTACGCGGCGATGGACCGCTCGAGTTGCTGCGCGCCCTGGGAGGCGAAGGTGGCGTCCTCCTCGGCGCCCCGAGACAGCACGAGCGTGCCGGCGGCGGCAGGCTGCGCCGCGTTACGAATCTCGGCGATCGCGCCTGCGGCCACGTATTCGACCATCATCAGTCCGGACGACCCAGCCACATCGGCCGCGAGGAAAGCATTGCCGCCGTTGGTATCCGGGTCGTTGATCATTCTGATTCGCGAATGGGTGATGGGCGCCGTAAGCGCGAGCGCCAGAGTGGTGCCGTCCAATTCGAGCGACAACGATGCTTGGTAGAAGGCGCCGTGATGAACGACGGCGCCGTTCTCGATGTCGAAGAGGGGATTCTCCTGCGCGGCGTTGAGTGTCCGCTCGAGTTGTTCCTCCAGCGAATGCAACGACGCCAGCGCGGTTGCCTGCGCTACCGGGTACACCCGCAGCCCATAGGGATCCTGGATGCGAGCGGGCCGGCGATCCGGCCGGCCCTTCGTCGCCAGCAGTGAGCGCAGGCGACCCGCAACGGTGTTGACGTAGGGGGCGGCCGACGCCTGCGCTGCAATCGATGACAGCGCTTCGGGATTGCCGTCGAGCGCGAGGAAACTCAGCACGTAAATCAGACTCGACGCCCTTTCTAGACGCGAAAGCTCGTCCAGTGCAAGGCAACCGCGCCCAACAGTGAGCGCGCTGCTGCTCATGAACGGCAGCGCGCTGTCGGCGCCCCACGGCTCCATCGGCGTCAACGGCTTTGACGCAGGCCGCTCGCCGATCAGAGTCAATGCTGTGCCCGCGAGTGGGGCGAGGTCTCCTGTCCCGATCGACGCGTATTGACGAAGTTCCGGTAGGGCGTCGTCGTTGAGCATCGTCTCGAGGCCGGACAAGATCTTGGGGTCGAGTCCGGCGCCGGGCACGCACAGCTGGGCGAGCCGCACCGCGAGCATCGCTCGCACCGTTCTCTCGTCCAGGGGGTCCCCGGCGTCGACCGCGTGGCTGCGAAGCAGTCGCATGCCGTATTCGGTGTCGGTCGGCGATACCGACGTGGTTCGATTCGCGCCGACACCGGTCGTTCGTCCGTAGATGGGGAATCGGGTGCTGAGCTCGGCCGCGACCTGGTGCGCATGGTCGACGGCCTCAACGACCCGCGCCG
>DASQCE010000187.1:0-7678 GCA_035634855.1 Mycobacterium sp. | reverse complement strand
AGCGCGCCCATGTCAGTGGGCTGGGCGAAGGGGCGCCAGAAGAAGTCTGGGATGAAACCGGGTAGGTGGCGCATGAGTTCGGTGTCGGCAAAACCGGGATGCGCGGGCAGAGCGACTGTGGGGTCCCCCTTGAGCTTGAAGCGCCGCTGCAGCTCGTAGGTGAACAGGAGATTCGCGAGCTTGGATTGCCCGTAGGCCTCGACGCGATTGTACTTGCGCTCCAACTGCAGGTCGTCGAAATGGATCCGGGCCACTATACGGTGACCGAAGCTGCTGACCGTGACCACCCGCGACCCTTCGACCGGCAGGATGTTGTCGAGTAGCTGACCGGTCAATGCGAAATGGCCGAGGTGGTTGGTGCCGAACTGCATCTCGAAGCCGTCTTGAGTGGTTTCCCGCGTCGGCACGTACATCACGCCGGCGTTGTTGATCAGCAAGTCGATGCGGGGGTTGGTGGAGCGCAGCTCGTCGGCCGCCTTGCGAACGCTGTCCAGCGACGTCAGGTCGAGCTCCTGAACAGCGATGACGGCGTTGGGGCTCTTCGCCTTGATGCGGTCGGCGGCCTGGTTGCCCTTGTCGAGGCTGCGCACCGCCAGCACGACGTGCGCACCCTTGTCGGCCAGTACGGCCGCGGTGTCGAATCCGAGGCCGGAGTTCGCACCCGTCACGATCGCCACCCGGCCGGATTGGTCGGGCACGTCGGCCGCGGTCCACTTCCTGCTCATGGGCTCAACATACTCAGCGACAACTGCCTTGCGCCGCCGGTTAGTTTCGTTCTGTGGGTTCCCGAGTTATCGCACTGGTTGGCGGCACGCTGATCGGTGCCGTTGTGGTGTTTCTTGGACTGCTGCTGGCAGGGCTGCGATGGCAGTTCGGGCCGGTGCTGGACTTCATTCGGCGCATGAACCGGTCGGTGACGAACCCGCGGGTGATGCGCACGGCGGGGACCGCAGCGACGCAGACGTCGGTCATCGCGCACATCGGGCGCAAGTCTGGCCGGACCTACGAAACGCCCATCGACATCATCGAAACGCCGACCGGCATGCTCGTCGCCCTGCCGTACGGAACCCGTGCCGACTGGGTGCGCAACGTGCTCGATGCCGGCTCTGCGACGGTGCGCACGCAGGGCGTGCGCGTCGAGGTGAATAGTCCAACCGTCGTCGCCATTTCCGATGTGGCGGGATCGATCCCGAGAGGGACGATGCGAATGCTTCGGTTGTTCGGTGTCAGCCAATGTCTGCACCTCGAAAAATCATGAATCTGGTTGAGCCGGCGAACCCGCCGAGCCGAAAGGCACCACTGGTGTGGGCGATCGGCGCCGCCATCCCGTGGCTTGTGCTGGCGTTCGGGCAGCTGGTGTGGTTTGCGCTCGATCGCCGCCTGGGCTTGCTGCATGCGGCCGCCGCGGCCGTCACGGTGCTCGGCTTCGTCGTCTTCGTGGCCGTCGTGCCGGTGTGGCGCTATCGCGTGCACCGCTGGGACATCGGACCAAAGGCGGTGTACACCCGCACGGGTTGGCTGGTGCAGGAGCGGCGGATCGCGCCGATCTCGCGGGTGCAGACCGTCGACACCTACCGTGGTCCCTTGGACCGGATGTTCGGTCTGGCCAATGTCACGGTGACGACGGCGTCTTCGGCGGGCGCGGTGCGCATCGTCGCCCTTGACTCCGACGTCGCCGACCGCGTCGTCGCTCGACTCACCGACATCGCCGCGATCGGCGGTGAGGACGCGACGTGACCGTTGAGGTCGGGCAGGCGTGGCAGCGGCTCAGCCCCCGGATGCTGGTGGTGCATCCGGTTCACGAGCTGCTGCGGCAGATCCCGGTATTGATCGGCTCGCTGGTGCTGGGTTCGGCCACCGGCAACCCGATGTGGGCGTTGTTCGGGCTGGCGCTGATCGTCGGGTACGGCCTGGCCCGCTGGTTCACCACGTCGTATCGCATCGGACCCGACGAGGTACAACTACGGACGGGTGTGCTTCAGCGCAAGGTACTTTCGGTGCCGCGCAACAGGATCCGTTCGGTGTCCACCGACGCGCGGCTACTGCATCGGCTGCTCGGGTTGACGGTGCTGCGGGTGAGCACGGGTCAGGAGGCCAAGGGCGACACTGCGTTCGCGCTCGATGCGGTTCAGGCCGAGCAGGTACCCCGGCTGAGGGCGATTCTGCTGGCGGATTCGCTGGCTCCCGCCGAGGAGGACGCGAACGAACCGGGCCGAGAGCTCGCCCGCTGGCAGCCGTCCTGGCTGCGCTACAGCCCGCTGAGCTTCACCGGGCTGGCGATGATCCTGGCCGCGGTCGGGCTGGCGTATCAGGCGGGAGTCGGTGCGGCACTGCAGGATTCGAGGCTTGCGCGGTCCGGGCTGGACGCGGCTGAGCGCTTCGGGGTTTTTGCGAGTCTGGCGGTGGTCGTGGTTACGGTGCTGGTCGTGTCGGTGGTGCTGTCAGTACTGCGTTCGTTGGTGACGTATGGAAATCTGGTCCTTCTCCGGCGTGACTTCGCCGGGAACGATGGGGTGCTGCACCTCGAGCACGGCCTGCTGAGGGTGCGCGAGCACACGTTCGACATGCGCCGGTTGCGTGGTGGAACGCTGCGGTCGCCGCTGTTGGTGCGGCTGTTCGGCGGCGCCCGGCTGGACGCGGTGATGACGGGCGTGGACGGCGCGGGAGAGGCGTCGCTGCTGCTGCCGCCGTGCCCCAGGGCTACGGCCGAAGCAGTGTTGTCGGAGTTGATCGCCCGGCCGGACGCGGTCACCGGCCCGCTGCGCGCACACGGCGCGGCGGCGACGCGCAGGCGCTGGACGCGGGCACTGGCGCTGCCAGCGGTGCTGCTGATCGCGATGGTTGTGTGGTATTCGTGGACGCCGGTGTGGCTGTGGCCGATTTGGGTGGTGCTGACGGTGTGCTGCGCGCTGCTGGCGGTCGACCGATCGCGGGCCCTTGGCCATCGGGTGGACGCCGAGTGGCTGGTGGCGAGGGCGGGCAGCCTGGACCGGCGGCGGGACTGCATCGCCGCGGCGGGAATCATCGGGTGGACGGTGCGCCAGACGCTGCTGCAGCGGCGGGCGGGGGTGGCGACGTTGATCGCTGCCACCGCGGCAGGAGTGAAGAGTTATCGGGTGATCGACGTTCCGGCGGAGCTGGCGTGGACGATCGCGGGGTCGGCGTCGCCGTGGGTCGCCGACAGTGACTGGGCCAGAACGCAGTGACGGCCTCGTGGGTGATGGTCAATGTGTCTGCGCTGCATATCGACTCGTTGCGGATTCAACGCTGTTCAGGTGTTTGTGTCGCCGTCCCGCACATTCCCGGGTTGTGCCACACAGCGCTGTTGTTCCACGAGCTGTCGTAGAAGACTGCCCGGCACGCTTCATGCTGGCATCGCTTGAGTCGTCTCCACGTGCCCGTCCGCTGGCTCAACAACACCTCGCCGAGGATGGCCCCATAGATCCAGCGCCATCCGGCGCCGCTTGGCGCCCAGGACATCTCGCCCGTCTCGGCCAGTGTGAAGGTAGCCGCACCGACGGTCTGCAATTCCGCGGGGACACCGGTCAGCGATGTGAGCAGGGTATCGCGCAGCTTTCTCAATCGTTGCGCATCGTGATCAGTCAGAGGCTGCAACGGGCAATGCCTGCTGTTCGCGCGCGCCCAGGCGCGAATGGCTGTTCTCATCCACTGAGTCGCCCGCATGGCATCGCCAGCAGGTCCGCGCCGTTCTCTTGGGTGGCCCGGGTATTGAGGAAGTCGTGTACCAGTGCCAATCCGCCCGGGCCGGGCCGGACCCCGTAGCGGGCGATCGCCCGCCACGGAGTCCTCGACGCTGTGTCGCCTGCCGATCGGTGACCGTGATCGACCCAATCATACTGTGGCACAGACATATTTATCGCTGAGAGCTGTTCTTGATCAGGTCCGCAGCCTTTTCCGCGATCATTACGGTGGCGGCGTTCGTGTTGCCGCTGATCACCGTCGGCATGATCGACGCGTCGACAACGCGTAATCCTTCGACACCCCGGACCTTCAGATCGGGGTCGACGACGGCGCGTTCGTCGACGCCCATCGCACATGTGCCCACAGCGTGGTACTCGGTCTGAGCCCAGCGCCTTGCGTGTTCGGTCAGTTCTTCGTCGCTCGGGTTCTGAGCCTCTGGTAGCCGTAATGCGCGGAAGTACTTGGCAATCGGGCTCTGTTCGGCGATCTCCAATGCCACTCGCAGGCCGGAAATGATGACTTTCAGGTCGGTCGGTTCGGAGAAGTAGGCCGGGTCGATGTGTGGGTGCGCGAGGGGGTCAGTGCTACGCAGCCAGAGTCTGCCGCGGCTCAGGGGATGCGTACCCGCGGCCAGCATGGTGAAGTTGGGCATCGGCTGGCTGACGAGGCCGTGGTCGACAAACGCAGTGGGACCACCCATGAGTTGGATGTCGGGCACCCCACCGCCCGGCAGAGGCAGGAAAC
The DNA here is from genome assembly GCA_035634855.1 of Mycobacterium sp. Lineage (GTDB taxonomy): Bacteria > Actinomycetota > Actinomycetes > Mycobacteriales > Mycobacteriaceae > Mycobacterium. The sequence continues at coordinate 3,232 of DASQCE010000187.1, read as the reverse complement.
CGCCGACCTCTGATCCGTTGGAGGCAAACGGGCCGCCGTCACCGCGTTGCCACACGGCCATGTTCTCCGCAGTGGCGAGTTCCAACAGGTCGCTGGAATGCTGAGTCCCCCACACAAGCGGCACCATGGTGTGGTCGTGCAGGTTCTCGCCAACGCCGGGCAGGTGGACAATCACATCGATGCCGAGTCGGCGCAGTTGTTCGGCCGGTCCGATGCCCGACAACAGAAGTAGTTGCGGCGTATTGATGACTCCGCTGCTCAGGATCACCTCGGATTCCGCCCGCACCGACGTTTCGGTGCCGTCGCGCAGATAGGTGACGCCGACAGCCCGAGCGCCATCGAAGTCAAGGCGAGTTACATGAGCGCCTACGCGCACCACAAGGTTCGACCGGTCGAGCGCTGGCCGAAGATAGCCGCTTGCCGTCGAGCACCGGCGGCCGTTGTGACATGTCACTTGGTAGGCGCCCGCTCCGAGCTGGGATTCACCGTTGAAGTCAGCATTGCGTGGCAGGCCCCACTCGACGGCTGCATCAACCCAGGCGTGGGACAGCTCGTGGGTGAACAATCGATCTTCGGTGTGCAGCGGACCGTCGAATCCGTGCAGTGGAGCGCCGGGTCGGCTGTTGTGTTCGGCCTTGATGAAATACGGCAGAACGCTCTCATAGTCCCACCCTTCGCAACCGGACTGACTCCAGCCGTCGAAGTCGCTGCGGTCGCCCCGGATGTAGACCATCAGGTTGATCGAAGAGGATCCGCCCAGTGTCTTGCCACGGGGGAAACGCAAAGAGCCGCGATAGTCGGCCTGCGGTTCAAGCTGGTAGTTCCAGTCCAGCTCCGACCCGAACAGTGAGCCAAAGAGCGCGGGTATTTCGATCCCATCGTGGCTGTCTTCCACTCCAGCCTCGAGTAGTAGGACGCGAACCGATGGATCTTCGGTGAGGCGGTTGGCGAGCACGCAGCCTGCGCTGCCGGCGCCCGCGATGACGAAGTCGAACTCATCATTTCGTGAAATTGAGGTGGTCGGTGCCATGACGGCGAAGCTACCCCTATCTGAGGTCATTTGCAATCAGATGGTGCATGCTCTCAGATTGATGTGATTGCTGAGGCGGCTGCCGGCCCGATCGATGCGGCGGCCACGTCCACCCACGGAGTGAGCTGATGAGGGACTATGACGGCAAGACCGCAGATGACCGTGTCGCGGAGCGCCGTGCTCGACTGATCGCCCCTGGAGTCGAATTGTTCGGCGAGCACGGCTACGCCGGTACGTCGATTCGCTCAGTCTTGCGGCAATCGGGATCGCATGCTTCTGGGCCGTGGCGTCGTCGCGGCGGCTGACGAGCTACTACTCGCGTGGTTGGACAACGAGTCGGACGTGTCTCGAAGGATGTGGTCGAACTGGTGATTGTCTTCTTCGATGCTGTGGCTGACCGCGTTGGCGACTGAACGCATCGCACGTCAGGCGGTTCGACGCGCCCGCTGTGTACTACCTTGAGTTACAACGGTTTCAAGGCGGCGAGAACATGGTTCTAGGCTAATCAACCCGGCTGCGCCGGCGTAGAGCAACGCGTACACAGCCGGAAAGTGCCCGTCTGGGGCGAAACCCTCGACCGCAAGGTGCGCCAGCACGAACGTCGCCGTCGCGGCGCCGATGATCAGCAGTGCTGGTGCGCTCCACACTGGCAGGGGCGTGGAGATTGCGGGTAACGCACGATTGAACACCGATCGGCCCAACCACAGAAGTGCCATTTGCGCGGTCGTCACGACCAGCAGAATCAGCAGCCAGACCAACCGAAAGCCCCACCACTGTCCCGTCCCGGCCTCGGGCTGCGGTAACAGCCCGGTGGGGTACCCGACAAGTGCGACGACCACGACCGGAACCATCTGCCACAGGTACACCGCCATCACGTTGTTGTTCGCCCCGGCCAGTGGCCGCTGCCACCGCGATCGCCGCACCCGACGTGTCACCGCGGGCGCCGCGGCGACCATGACCGCAGCTTGTACCGCGGCGAATGCGAGCAACGCCGCGGTGGGCGGAAAATTATTCTGTTCGGCCGCGCCTGGCGATCCGACCATGCTGATCGGGTAGCAGCGCAGGCCGAGCAGAATCGCGAGCACGATGGCGGCAGCGGCGGCGATCAGCACCGGCCGACGGCCGACCAAAATCCCACCGCTCCAACAGATTCCAGCCTGATAGCCGGCTCCCCAGCACCGCAGGTAGTTGGCTGAGCTGATTGTCGGCAGATCCCAGACACGCGCCGCAACGTCGACGACCACAACTGCAATCGCCAGGACGGCAGGCACCAGCAGCCCCCATCGCCGGTGTGCCGCCAGCGCGACCGGCGTCAGCGTCAGCAGCGCGAGGTAGACCGGCACAAACCACAGATGCATGGCGACCGCCCAGCCGCCGAACCGCAGTGCCGAACGTCCGACGCCTACCCAATCCAGCACCGCCACGGCCAAGAGCACCAGCATTACGTAAGCCGTGGTCGGTCCCAGAATCGCGGCCAGCCGATTCCGGACCCATTCGGTCCAGCGGCGGCCGCCCGCTTCGCGCCATCGCGTCCACGATGCCGCGCTGGCATATCCGCCGACCAGAAAGAACACCGGCACGACTTGAAACACCAGGGTCAGCCAGCGTGTCCATGGCAGCGCGTCCAGGGGATAGTCATTGCCGAACTGGCCGTCGTGGAAGGTCACCGCCGACACGAGCCAATGGCCGATCACGACAACGATCACGGCAAGGACCCGGTATAGGTCGGCCGACAGTTCGCGATTTGACGCCGTGTCGGTGCTGCGATCGGTGGGCATACCGGCCCCTTCGTGAAATCACTACATGATCCGTAGCCGAGGCTAGCCGTCGCCGCCGCAGGAGGGGTGCAGAGCCACGTGCGGCACGTGTCGTGCGCCACAATCGAGACATGATCACAGGCCTGGCGCACACCGGTGTATGCGTTCCCGACTGCGAGGCGGCGGTGGCGTACTACCGCGACGTGCTGGGATTCACCGTGCTCTCGCCGCCCTATGTGTGATGGACGGCGACGCCATCCGCGCCGACATGGGCGAACTGTTGGACGACCCCGCCATGAAGGCCGCGATCGTGGGGTTCGGTGACGACGGCGACCGAGTGCTCGAGGTCATCGAGTACCTACGCGCCGACGGGAGCGACGTACAGCGGTCTGCCGGCCTCGCCGACCCAGGGCTCACACATATCGGACTGATCTGCGACGACCTA
>DASQCE010000186.1:0-31032 GCA_035634855.1 Mycobacterium sp. | reverse complement strand
GCCAGCTTCCAACCCAGGTTCATCGCGTCGCCGATGCCGGTGTTCATGCCCTGCCCGCCGAGCGGCGAGTGCACGTGGGCGGCGTCACCCGCGAGAAAGACGCGGTCCTTCCGGTAATGCCTTGCCTGCCGGCGCTCGCTGAGAAACCTGGAGCTCCAGCGCATCTCGGTCATGCCGTAGTCATGGCCCGCGATGCGCTGAAACGAGTCGCGGATTTCGGAGACCGTCACCGGTTCCCGCAGCGGTGCCTGTTCGCGCAGTCGGTCCCACGCGATCGCGCGGAACCAGCCGTCGCCGAACGGAATGACGAGCACCACGCCCTTCTCGTTGGTGACGCCCGTCAACGTCTCGCTCGGTGCCCTGGTCAGCTGCACGTCGGCCAACAGGATGTGTGTCTCGTATTGCTTGCCGACGAAGTCGATACCGAGCAGGCTGCGCACGGTGCTGTGTGCGCCGTCGCATCCGATGACGTAACCGGCGCGCACGCCGTCGCCGCCGGCGCACTCGACCGTCACTCCGTCGCCGTCCTGCGACAGTCCGACCACTTCGGCGCCCCGGACGACCTCGACGCCGAGCGCGTCGGCGCGTGCCTGCAGCACCCGTTCCGTCCCGCTTTGCGGAACGATGAGCACCATCCCGAACCGGGTGGGCAGCTCGCGAAGATCCAGCGTCGTGCCGCCCGGCGGGGCGACCTCACGCACCGGCACCCCGCGAGGCAGCAGCTCCCCTACCAGACCTCGCGCGTCAAGCAACTCCAGAGTCCGGGCGTGTACCGCGAATGCCCTGGTGATGTTGGGCGTATCGATACGCTCTTCGAGCAGCCGCGCCTTGGCGCCACCGAGCGCCAGCTCGCACGCAAGCATCAGCCCCGTCGGTCCGGAGCCGACCACGACAACGTCGGCGGTGGCCACGACCCGGATATTAGCCGCTCAGTCCGGTTCGCCGTACTCGTCGAACCAATAGGCGAGTTTGCCGCGCCGACTGACCGCACGCAGTCGTCGTTCGGCGGACTCCCGGGTCCTCGTGGTGGTGACGATGAGCACCTCGTCGCCGGACTGGATACGGGTATCGGGCTGAGGAACGAACGAATGTCCGTCTCTGATGATCAAGGTGATGACGCTGGGGTCTGGCAGGCGCAGTTCAAGAACGGTGACGTTATGCAGGCGCGACTGCGGCAATACGGTCATCGTGAGCAGTTCGGCCCCCAGCACGTCGAGAGGCGCCGACTCGACCTGGATTTCACGGGTGTTGTCACGTCGCACCAGTCCCAGTCGGGCCGCGACTACGAGCAAGCTGGGCGCCTGAACGAGCGTGAAGACCACCACGAGAATGAACACGATGCTGAGCAGTCGGTCGCTGCCGGGAACTCCGGACACGATTGGATAGGTGGCGAGCACGATCGGAACCGCGCCGCGCAGACCTGCCCACGACAGGAAGACCTGATCTCGCCACGGTACGCGAAAGCCGATGAGCGAGGCGACGACCGAAATAGGCCGCCCGAGGAGTAGCAGTACTAACCCGACAACAATCGCGGGAATCACTTGGTCGCGCAGCTCGTTTGGCGACACCAACAGACCCAGAAGGATGAACAGACCGATCTGGGCCAACCAGCCGGCACCTTCGGCGAACGACCGGATCGCCGAACGATGGGGCAATCCGGAGTTCGCGAGCATCAGCCCCGCCAGATATGCGGCGATGAAGCCGCTGGCATGTGCCGCGCCAGCGGCGGCGAAGGCGACCATTCCCAATCCGACGGTCGCAATCGGGTAGAGACCGGAGGCGGGCAGCGCTATCCGCCGTAACGCGAACGCTCCGAGGAACCCGAAACCGAGACCGATCGCAGCGCCGATTGTCAACTCATACAACAACGTTGCGACAATGATTCCTGGCTCGAGGTGAAACGGTGTGGCACTGAACAAGAGCACGAGGATGACGGCTGGGGCGTCGTTGAATCCCGACTCTGCTTCAAGAAGGCCGGCCAGGCGTCTCGGCAGCGGCACCACCCGAAGGACCGAAAAGACTGCGGCCGCATCGGTACTGGAGACGATCGCGCCCAACAGCAAGGACAGTTGCCAGTCGACGCCGAGCAGTAGATGAGCTCCGGCAGCGGTCACCACCGTGCTGACAACGACCCCGACGGTCGCGAGAATCGCCGCCGGGGTGAGAACGTTGCGGATATCGCTGAACCGTGTGGTCAGGCCGCCCTCGACGAGGATGACACCCAGCGCGGCCGTGCCAAGGTCCTGCGCGAGTTGGGCGTTGTCAAAACGTATCCCCAACACGCTTTCCCCGAGCACAACTCCTACGGCGAGGAACAACAGCAGGCTGGGAAAGCCGACCCGGCTCGCTATCCGCGTGGCAATGATGCTGGCGAGCAGCGCCACACCCCCGGCAAACAGCGCCACGTACAGCTGTTGCAGGGTCATGTCAACCTCGTTCGCCGCCACGGATTCTGGAGCCTGGAGTTATGTCAGTTAATCAGTACCGACTTCTCTGAGCGCGACAGCTCAGAATGGAGCAAAGTAGGACCATGCGCATCGCGATTGCCGGAGCAGGCGCGGTCGGGCGGTCGGTCGCGGACGAACTGGTAAGCAATCACCACAAGGTCTTGCTCATCGAGCGGGAATGGACGCGGTATGGGCCCTCTGCGGTACCGGATGCCGACTGGCTACTCGCCGACGCATGTGAGCTGACGTCACTTCAAGAAGCTGAACTCCAGATCTGCGACGTCGTCATCGCCGCCACCGGTGACGACAAGTCGAACCTGACGGTGTCGTTGCTGGCCAAGACGGAGTTCGCAGTCGACAGGGTGGTCGCGCGCGTGAACGACTTCCGCAACGAATGGCTGTTCACTGAGGCATGGGGCGTCGACGTCGCCGTCTCGACCCCGGTGGCCATGGTCGCTGCGGTGGAAGGCGCCATCGATGTCGGCCACCTGGTGCGCTTGAAGGGGCTGCGGCAAGGAACCGCCAACCTCGCCCAACTGACGCTTCCCGCCGACAACCCGCTGGTCGGGCAGCGCGTCAGCAACCTGGTGCTCCCGGCGAACAGCGCGCTGGTGACGATCCTGCGCGGCGATCACGTGATTCTTCCTAAGGGCGACGATCTGCTCGAAGCCGGCGACGAGATGCTGTTCGTGGCGGAAAGCGACGTCGAAGACCGGATCAGGGCCATGGTGCACGGCCAACCACCGCCGGGCGGCCCGCGGTGAATCAGCCCCCGTAGACTGGGGCCAATCCAAAGTCAGTCCAGCTGACACCCCGACAGAAATCGGAGTGCCATGCTCGCCATCCTCTGTGCCCACGCGGTTGCGACCGCGCTGGCTCCCCTGCTCGTCTACCGGTACGGGCGGATGGCGTTCTATCCCCTGGCGTTGGTGCCGCTGGGCTCGTTGGTCTGGGTGGCGCTGAACTGGCCGGGGTCTGATGTCGCCGGCCAAGCGGCTCCGGGGTCTGATGTCGTCGGCCAAGCGGCTCCGGGGCCCGGCCGGGGGACATCGGTCAACATCCAATGGCTACCCGAGCTGTCGATGAACATCACCCTTCGATTCGACGCGCTCGCCGCGATCATGAGCGTCCTGGTGCTCGGGATCGGCGCGCTGGTCCTCTTCTATTGCGCTGACTACTTCCATCATCACGACGGGCACACCGAGAAGCGGTTGCCCAGCTTCGCCGCCGAACTGGTCGCGTTCTCCGGCGCAATGTTCGGTCTGGTGGTCAGCGACAACATGCTGGTGCTCTACGTGTTCTGGGAGCTCACCACGGTCCTGTCGTTCCTTTTGGTGGGCCACTATGCAGAGCGGTCCACCAGCCGCCGGGCCGCGACTCAGGCGCTGCTGGTCACGACGTTCGGCGGGTTGGCCATGCTGGTCGGCATCGTCGTGCTCGGCAACGTGTCCGGCACCTACTTGCTGTCCGAACTGATCGCGGCGCCGCCGACGGGCGTGGCGGCATCGATCGGCGTCGTGCTCGTGCTGATCGGCGCGCTCTCCAAATCGGCAATCGTTCCGATGCACTTCTGGCTGCCGGGCGCCATGGCGGCACCCACACCGGTCAGTGCCTACCTGCACGCCGCGGCGATGGTCAAGGCGGGCGTCTATCTCGTGGCGCGGATGAGTCCGGGCTTCGCCGACGCACCACCGTGGCGGCCGACGGTGGTGATCCTCGGCGTGCTCACCATGGTGTTGGCCGGGTGGCGCGCGGTGCGCGAATACGACCTGAAGTTGATCCTGGCGTTCGGCACGGTCAGCCAGCTCGGGTTGATCACGATGATGGTCGGCGCGGGCGGTGGCGATCTGATGCTGGCCGGGCTGGCCATGCTGTGCGCGCACGCCATGTTCAAGGCCTCGCTGTTCATGGTCGTCGGCGTTATCGACCACGCCACCGGTACCCGCGACATCCGCAGGCTGGCGTGGCTCGGGCAGCGCAGCCGGCCGCTGCTGACCATCGCCGTCTGCGCGACCGCGAGCATGGCCGCGCTGCCACCGTTCCTCGGTTTCGTCGCCAAGGAGGCCGACTTCGAAACCGTCGCGCACGCACCGTCACTCGGCGCCGCGGCACCCTACGTACTCGCAGGCATTGTGCTCGGGTCCGTGTTCACCACCATCTACAGTCTGCGGTTCCTGCTGGGAGCGTTCGGCCGCAAGGGATTACCGGGACCAAGCAAGCGGGTGGCCGAGATGCACCGCCCGGAAGCCACTTTCCTCATCCCACCGGGGATCCTGGCCGCCGCGGGGTTGGTGTTCGGCGTGTGGCCGGCCGGCCTGGACGACGTTCTCGACACCTACGCCGACACGGTGCCTGGCGGCGAGAACTACCACCTCGAGCTTTGGCATGGGTTCGGCGCGCCGCTGCTGTTGTCGGCGCTCGTCCTCGGTGTCGGCGCGGCGGCATACTTCGGCCGCGCACGGCTGCGCCGGCTGCGTACCGTCCGCCAACCGCTCGGCAACGCCGATCGAATTTATGACGCCGCGCTGCGAAGCCTAGACCTCGCGTCGGTGCGGCTCACCGCTTTCACCCAGCGCGGTTCGATCCCGGCCACACAGTCGGTGATCCTTGCCACGCTGGTGCTGGTTCCCGTGATCGTTCTCGCTCTTGGAGCCCGTGATCGTCCCCACTTCGGGTTGTGGGATTCGCCGCTGCAGGTCGTGGTCGGGCTGCTGATCCTGGCCGCAGCGCTGGGCGCGATCATGATGCGCAACCGGCTGGCCGCGGTGCTGCTGGTCGGCGTCACCGGCTACGGCTGCGGCACGATCTTCGCGTTCCACGGCGCACCCGATCTGGCGTTGACCCAATTTCTGGTGGAGACACTGACTTTGGTGATCTTCGTGCTGGTGCTGCGGGTGCTGCCCGCCGAGGCCGATCGTGCCAACGTCGGGCGCAACCGGTTGCCGCGCGCCGCGCTGGCACTCACGGTCGGCGCAACCGTCACTACGCTCGTGGCCTTCGCAATGGCCGCGCGCAAAGGAACCCCCATCGCCGAATTACTACCCGACGCCGCGTATTACCGCGGCCACGGGGCGAATACGGTCAACGTCCTGCTGGTCGATATCCGGGCCTGGGACACCTTGGGCGAGGTGTCGGTGTTGCTGGTCGCCGCCACCGGCGTAGCGTCACTGGTGTTCCGGCACAGGCGTTTCGGAGCCGCCCCGCGGGTCTCGGATGCGGGTCAGCCCGACATCGGCCCCCTCACCGCGATCGCGAACAACAGTCCGGCGGCGGGCGATACAACCTGGCTGCGCGGCAGTGAGCTGCGCGACCCGCGGCACCGTTCGCTGGTGCTGGAGGTCGCGACTCGAATCATCTTCCCGCTCATCATGGTGCTGTCGGCGTACTTCTTCTTCGCCGGGCACAACACTCCGGGCGGCGGGTTCGCGGGTGGGCTGACCGCCGGGCTGGCGCTGGTGCTGCGCTACCTGGCCGGCGGCCGCTACGAACTGGGCGAGACGCTGCCGCTGGATGCCGGCAAGATCCTCGGCGTCGGTCTGGGTCTGTCGGCGGGCACCGCGGTCGCCTCGCTTCTGGTGGGTGCACCCGTGTTGTCGTCGGCGTTGATTCAGATAGACGTGCCGGTGCTCGGCACCGTCAAGTTCGTCACCGCATTGTTTTTCGACCTGGGCGTGTACCTGATCGTCGTCGGCCTCGTGCTCGATGTGCTGCGCAGCCTCGGCGCGAGGGTGGACGTGGAGATGAGCGAGCAACAGCGGGTGGTGGTGCGATGACCACCTACCTTGTTCCCCTGGTGCTCATCGGCGGCCTCACCAGCACGGGCGTGTACCTGCTGCTCGAGCGCAATCTGACCCGAATGTTGCTGGGGCTGTTGCTGATCGGCAACGCGATCAACCTGCTCATCCTGACCGTCGGCGGGCCGTCGGGCAATCCGCCGGTGCGTGGCCGCACCAGCAACGGCGAGACCACCACCGCGGATCCGCTGGCGCAGGGCATGATCCTGACGGCCATCGTCATCACCATGGGCATCGCGGCGTTTGTACTGGCGCTGACTTACCGGTCGTACCGCCTGACCACAGAAGAGGAAGTCACCGACGATCCCGAGGACACCCGGGTTTCGCACCTATCCAGCAAGGAAGCTACTGCGCTCGACGAGGACCGTCCGCAACCCCGGCCGGCCCGCGACACGGACCTGCCCGACGAGCTGGACGCGCTGCCAGGGCTGGAGGGCTCGAAATGAGCGGCCAGCGAGCAGCGAAGGCGGATCGCGCATGAGCACCGCATCGGTACTGACACCGTTGCCGGTGCTGATCCCGATGCTCGGCGCTGCGCTCACCCTGGTCGCAGGCCGCAGGCCACGGCTGCAGCGGGCCATCACCCTGGCGGCGCTGTGTGTGGTGGTCGCGGTGTGCGCGGCGCTGCTGTACCTCACCGACCGCGGCGGCACGCTCGCGCTGCACGTCGGCGGCTGGGGTCCGACGGAATCTGGCATGGGACCGCTGGGCATCACACTGGTGGTGGATCGGCTATCGGCGCTGATGCTTGCGGTGTCGTCAATCGTGTTGCTTGCCGTGGTGTTCTACGCCATTGGGCAGGGCATCCGCGACGGCGACGAGCGCCAACCGGTGTCGATCTTCCTGCCCACGTATCTGGTGCTGTCGGCCGGTGTGTGCACGGCGTTCTTGGCAGGCGACCTGTTCAACCTGTTCGTTGGCTTTGAGGTGCTGCTGTCGGCGAGCTTCGTGCTGCTGACGATCGGCGCTAGCAAGGATCGCGTCCGCGCGGGCATCGCCTACGTGATGGTCTCGATGGTGTCGTCGCTGATTTTCCTGTTCGGCATCGCACTCGTCTATGCCGCGACCGGGACGCTGAACATGGCCGAGTTGGCGGTGCGGCTCGACGGCGTGACGGCGGGCACCCGCACCGCGTTGTTCGCGGTACTTCTGGTCGCGTTCGGCATCAAAGCCGCGGTGTTCCCGCTGTCAACGTGGCTGCCGGATTCCTACCCCACCGCGCCTGCGCCGGTCACCGCGGTGTTCGCCGGCCTGCTGACGAAAGTCGGTGTGTACGCGATCATCCGGGCACACTCGCTGCTGTTCCCCAGCGGAGGGCTTGATAAGCTGCTGCTCGTCGCGGCGCTGCTGACCATGCTGGTCGGCATCCTCGGCGCGATCGCGCAGAGCGACATCAAGCGTCTGCTGTCGTTCACGCTCGTCAGCCACATCGGCTACATGGTGTTCGGCATCGCGCTGTCGAGTCAGCTCGGCATGTCGGGTGCGATCTACTATGTGGCGCACCACATCGTGGTGCAGACGACACTGTTCCTTGTGGTCGGCCTGATCGAACGCCAAGCGGGTGCCTCGACCATGCAGCGGCTGGGTGGGCTGGCCGCAACGAGCCCGCTGCTGGCGTTCGTGTTTGTGGTTCCGGCGCTCAATCTCGGTGGCATTCCGCCATTTTCGGGATTCATCGGCAAGGTGGCGCTGCTGGAGGCAGGCGCACAGAACGGCTCGGTACTCGCCTGGACACTGGTCGGCGGAGGCGTCCTCACCAGCCTGTTGACGCTCTATGTGGTTGTCCGGGTATGGACAAAGGCGTTCTGGCGGTCTCGGGAAGATGCTCCGGAGGGCCACCTCTCCGGCGCGGCGCCTTCGGTGCTCCTCGACGAACCGGAGGACATCCAGTTCGTCGACCGCGACCACGTGGGGCGGATGCCGGTCGGGATGGTGGTGCCGACGGGCGCGCTCATCGCGGTGGGCCTCACGCTGACGGTGATGGCAGGGCCGATCTTCGGGTACGCCGGCCGGGCCGCCGACGAGGTGCTCGACCGCGGCCAATACATCACGGCCGTGGTGGGAGGCAGACCATGAGGCGCGTGGCGCTGCGGCTATGGGTGCTGTGCTGGCTGATGCTCGTGTGGATTCTGCTGTGGGGCACGGTTTCTGCAGCCAATGTCATCTCCGGCCTGGCCATCGCGTTGATCATCACGTTGCTGCTGCCGCTGCCGGTGGTACCGATCGAGGGCAGGGTGCATCCGCTCGCGCTTGCGCGGCTGATCGTCACGGTCCTCTACTACCTGGCGCTGTCGTCGGTGCAGGTGGCCTGGCTGGCGGTCAAACCCGGGCCGCCGCCGCTATCCGCGGTGCTGCGGGCACACGTCGCGGTCAAGTCGGATCTGGTGCTCGCCCTAGCCGTCAACATCTTCAACCTCATCCCCGGCTCAATCGTGCTGGAGATCGATCAGACCCGCCGAATGCTCTACATGCACGTCATCGATGTCGGCTCGGACCTTGCCGTGAATCGGTTCTACCGCCAGGTCGCCGAAGTGGAGCGGCTGCTGGTATCCACGTTCGAACGCGACTCCGACTGGAGACCCGCTCCTCGGGAGGAGCTGACATGACTTGCGAGCGAGGAGCGAAGGCGGATCGCGCATGACAATCGTCTGGATCATCGCGGCGGTCATGCTCACGGCCGCCGCCGTCGTCACCATGTTCCGGCTGCTTGCCGGGCCCAGCACACTGGATCGTCTGGTCGCGCTGGACACCCTCGTCGCGGTGACGATGTGTGCGATCGGCACCTGGGCGGCCTTCAGCCTGGACACCACGGTGACATACGGGTTGACCGCGCTCGCGTTGATCAGTTTCGTCGGCTCGGTCAGCGTCGCTCGGTTCCGCGTGCCCGATGTCGACAAGCCCGGCGGCTCACGGAGATTGCGATGAATGCGCTGGACATCGCCACCGCCGTGCTGGTGCTCGGCGGCTCGACGCTCGCGTTGACTGCCGCGATCGGTGTGGTCCGCTTCCCCGACACGCTGACGCGGATGCACGCGGCGACCAAGCCTCAGGTACTGGGCCTGTTGCTGGTGCTGGCCGGCGCGGCGATCAGGCTACGCGGTCACGTCGACGTCGGTATGGTCATCCTCACCGGCCTGTTCACATTGATCACCGCTCCGGTGGTCGCCAACCGCGTCGGTCAACTGGCCTACCGCGAACAGAACATTCGCGAGGACCTGCTGACCAAGGACGAGATGCGCGAGTTTGCCGGAAACGAGGAAGACGGCGGCAATGGCCAGAACTGACGATGACAGCTGGGACATCACAGAGGGCGTTGGCGCCACCGCGCTGGGTGTGGCGTGGTCGCGGTCGGAGGAGGCGGCGTCGGACTGCCCACTGTTCACCGATCCCTATGCGCAGCTATTCGTCGACGCGGCCATGAACCGGGGATGGCAGCTGCCGCCGCACTACATGCTCGAACGAATTCGCTCGATCGGGGGGTATGCCGCATCGCGCACCAAGTGGTTCGACGAGTTCTTCATCGCGGCAGGCGCCAACGGCATCGATCAGGCCGTCATCCTCGCCGCGGGCCTTGATGCCAGGGGGTGGCGGCTGCCGTGGGTGGACGACACCGTGCTGTACGAGATCGACCAGCCCAAGGTGCTCGAGTTCAAGGCGCAGACGCTGGCCCAGCATAACGCCATACCCAGCGTCTCCCGCTACGTCGCGGTACCGATCGACCTGAGGCAGGACTGGCCGAAAGCGTTGTGCGACACCGGTTTCGACATCGCGGTACCGACGGCATGGGCCGCCGAGGGGCTACTTCCGTATCTGCCTGCCGATGGGCAGGATCTGCTGTTCGAGCGGATCAACGAACTCAGTGCTCGAGGGAGCCGCGTCGGCGTCGAGTCGTTCGGTGGCGGCTTCTTCGACTGCGACTATCTGGCCCGTCGCCGGGAACAGTTGCGCCGCTTGCGCGAAGAGGCGGGCGACGATGTCAGCCAGAAAGTCCCCGACACCGAGGATCTGTGGTACATCGAGGACCGCACCGACGTGGCCGACTGGCTCACCGATCACAATTGGGAAGTGTCGGCGGTCGAGGCACTCGACCTCATGACGCGATACGGTCGCTGCGGAGCGGAGCAGGACGACTCCGTCGCCCCTTGCACTGTGTTCCTCGACGGTCATCTCGTCCGCTAGCTACGCCGACTACTCCCAGATGAGCACGTTGGGTATTACGTCGTCGACCTCCCGAAGGCACGCGTAGCCGACGCCTGCCAGACCGCGGAACAGACCCACGTTGAATCGCCTGGCTCCGACGTTCCACCGGTAATCCCCTGCGGCCTCGTTGGTTCGAAGCACTGTGTGTAGGCGTCGTGAGGCAAGCTCGACGAGTTCGGTGCGGTTGAGGACGCGTCCGGCCTCGCGGCATAATTCAATGCTGCCGAGGGTGCCGCAGCAGAGCGTGTCGACATGCCCGGGCCATCCCCTGGTCGCCCCGTCCAGCGCGTCGTCGATGTCGGTGGTAACGGTATCGACAGGGACGGCAGCGCGTTTCGTCATGCCCAACCGCGCGAGGCCGATCCCCACTGCACCATGACACCATTGGGATCGCCAGTGCGGTTCTGTCACCCGGAAATCGCGCCAGTCGCCGCGCTCTGCATCGAAATTGGCCCTTTCAAACTCGATGCACTCCGCTGCCGCGTCGGCAAAGTCCTCACGGCCGGTCGCCGTCGCCAGGGACGCCATTGCGTAGGCGAAGCCCGCGGCGCCGTGCGATATGCCGTTAAGTACCTGAGGATTCTGGCCGGTCCCTGGCCAGCTTCGGTGTCCGGCCGCGCCGATTCGATCGACAGCGAGGAGATGTTCGGCGCATACCAAGGCCCGCTTGAGCACGTCGTCCGCCCCGGTGCGGGCATAGAGGGCCAACAGACCCAAGATCGCGCCTGCGCTCCCCCCGACGATGTCGAGTCTCTTGTCCGAGGCGATGAGTTCGTCCGTGAGCAGTGTGGCGGCGCGGTGGGCGTCCGTGAGCAAGGCATCGTCGCTCATGAGTCTGGACATCGCCGTGAGGGCGTACACGATCGAGCCCATACCAGTGGCACCACCGACCCCGACCAGCCGCGCAACGTGTGCCGCGTTGCGGCTCTTCAGCTCCGAGCGCAGGTAAACGACAGCGGCGAGCGCAAGTTCGGCCGAAGATTGGCACTGTGCCGCCTCTGCATGGGCAGCGAAAAACAACGCAATGCCCGCGTTTCCGTTGTAGAGGTCATGACCGAGAACGGCGAGCTGGGAGACGTCCGAAGCGGCCAGGGGCCCTAGGCCTATCCACGCGGCAGTACCGTCCCGACGGATAGCCGCCTCGCCTATCTCCGCGGCAATCGCCGCGGCTTCGGCGACGAACTCCTCCCGCGTCGGGGTCCCGACCTGCTCGACCGGCAAGATCTCCCTCGGCTGATCGATTGACGCCGGGGGACTTACAGAGCTCGCGGCTTGTCGGATCACATCGACCTGCCAAGCGATCTGCCGGTCATCGAGGCGCAGAACACGTTCGCGTGCGCGTTGCAGTCCCGATGTGGTCGATGTCGGTATCACGGTTCCGGCGGTGTCGGTGATTTCGGTTCCGTCGCTTGGCATGGCGAAGAACGGGACATTCAGCTCGACCAGCGCCGTGCGCTCCGCGCGTTGCAACGGCCACCCAGGGTCGAGGTCGCGGTCCCAATCGGCAAGGCGGGCCAGGAAATCTGTCTGAACGGACCATCGAACGCCGTCGTCCATCATGCGGTCGTCGTTGAGCCGGTGGAGCAGCATGGAGTAGAACTGAGTGGGCCGAACCACCTTGCGGACCGGTAGTCCGGCGAAGCCGTCGAACAGGTTTCCCTGAGCAGGATCTCGGGTCAGCGACATCAAAAAGCCCGCGTATTCCTCGAAGCCCGAGACGAAGTCGTCGAGATGTTCGGCGAGACCGGCGTAGCGAGCACCGACATGTGGCAGATTCGTTGTCGGCCTGTCGGCTTCGTCCACGATCGTAGGTCTCATCGCATCCGAGTTGACGTCGATCCAGGCGAGTTTTCGCTGGGCCGCCCAGTCAGAGGCGACGCCGCCGACCGCGAAGAAGGTGTCATCAGCGGCGCGCCCGTAGGCGGGAAGGAGGCCGGTCGCGATCACCGAATCGGAGATGATTTCCCGTGCGGCTGCATACGCCTTCGCGTCCTCGTTGTCCGCGCGGCTCTGCTCCGCAGCCTGAAGCGTGGTTTCGAGATCGACGGGGACGGGCTGGTCGCCCACGGCGATGAGGTTCTCCTGATGCATATCGGTGACGGCGAAGCAGTGCAAGAGCCCGAGCCAGGCGCCTGCGCGGCGGAAGAAGCTGGCGAATTGTTGGTCATTTCGGCATCCCGAGTGCTCGACGAATTCCGTCCACCCATACCCCTCGCGGGCAAGGGTGTGTGCCACGCGAAGATCGATGGAAGCCTGAGCATTCAGGCGTTCGACGAGCCGCTCCCAGGCAACATCGATTCGCAGGTCTTTGGGTTTGTAGAGCACCCGCAGACCGTCCTCGAATTCGACCAAGAGCACAGACCTCCCGCCGCGGTGCGGATCGGAGAGTCCGCACCTGATGCCGGCCACCGCGCTACCGTGCGGCACGTTGAGAACGTCTCGGCGGATCACGTCGATGTCCGTATGCAGCCGTGTGAGGAACTCGCGCGTAGTAGCGAGCCACTGTCGAGTCAACGAGGCCACCAAGCGAAGCAAGACGGGCTTGTCGTCGAGCAGCCGCTGAAATCCACCGGACGCCATCGCAGCAATGAACTTGTCGTAGTTCGGCGCCTGTGCGAACCGTTCATACAGCGGCGGGGCGCACAGGGCGCACACATCGCCGAGTAGCTTGTGCCCCAGGCAGTTTCGCGCCGGCGGCGTCAGGGTGTCTGCGACGGATTCGTCGAGCGATGCCCAAAGGCGCTCCTCGGCGGTGCAGATCAACGGCAAGAAGAGGTGCCCGAACGGGCGATCCCCCACGTCCGCTTCCGAGCGGTCGCCAACGGCGTTGAAGACAGCGCGGATCCATGCCTCATCGGCGAGACGATCCGGAGCAGCAACAGTGCGACAGGCGCTGCCGAACCGGCCGAGGACATGGTCCACCGAATGACCGTCCCGCCTCAGCCGGCGGCGGAACAGTGCCCAGTCGCCGCCTGTCGCCGACTTGCACCACGCAGCTAGGCGGTTCGCAGCCCAATCCGCATCACCCGTGTGCCCGGGAAGCGTTTCGAACTCGTCAGACAGCAGTTCGTCGAATGTGGGTGCGCCGGCGCTTATTGGCAACACCGGTTGTAGGCCGACGTCTGATAGGTGTAAGACAACGCGGTCTCCTCAGCGGCGATCTCGAGCTCTTCGTCGGAGAAGTTGGACCGGAGCATGTCCATATCCGTCGGTCTCACCACAGTTGCAATCATGATTGAGTCCTTTCTGTATGCATTTTCTGGCCTCTGGCCGCGTAGCGGGCAAAATGCAGCAAATCGTTATTCATTGGTTTTGTTGACCAGTTGATCCTGGGCGGACGCCGCCATCTCCCGACGGACGTGTCGGCGGCTGGTCGGGTTTGAGCGCTGGCAGCGACGGGATGGCAGGGCCTGGGCACGAATCTCCGCCGGAGATCGGGTTACGGCGTCCACCCGCCCCGGCCGGGTCCGACCCCGCTGCCGGGCCCCCGTTCGTGCCTGGAGTCGACGAACCGCCTCGGCCACCGGGTGCGCCGGCCGGGCCGGGATTTCCCGCGGGACTCGCGCTTGAGCAATTGCCTGGGCCCACGGAATCTCGGATGCAATCGGCCGTCGGGTGAGCGACGTAGCAACCGCGATCACCACCAGGGCCAGCAGCGGTAGGTGGCGCGTGTACCAACCCAATCGTCGCGGCCATAACAGCAGATGCCACTAATAGCAGTCGGTGAACGCGACGTCTTCGCGGTTGTTTTTCTTGAATGGCTCAAGAAAATACGCGGCATCTCTTCATCCCATTCCCTCAGCGGCAGGATGAACCGAGTTAATTCCGTAGTCGGGTGATCCGCGCGAGTAGACGAAGACCCGAATTCACGACCGCGGTGATGGCCGGCCTATTCCGACAGCTGGAACTCCACCATCGCTGTGACGGTCTCCACCGCATCCCGAAGCGCCTCCACCCGCGCGGCAACGGTAGGCGCCGACAGCACGGCATACCGGTCGGCCTGTCCCATCGGGACGCGGGACGCCAATGCGTACAACCACATCGCGGGATCACCTGACTGGTCGGCGCCGGCGACGATGTGCTTTGGGTCCACCTGCGCGCCGCGAGCGGCGGCGATCCGCTCGAACAACGCGACCATCCGGTCCTCGACATCACGGATCGCGTCGACGTCGACGGCCGCGCCGGGCTCGTCGGGCCACACCTCCACCGCCGCCCGCGGATAGGGATCGTCGGGGTGCCACTCGAGCACTCGGATCCGTTCTGCCATCACGCATCGCAGCCGGTAACGTCCGTCACCGAAGTCGGCGCACTCGGTGATGTGCGCCAGGGCGCCGACATCGCTTCGGGTGTCCCCGCCGCCGACCTCTCGGCCGGCCGAAATCAATACCACTCCGAACGCCGGGTCGTCGGTGACAAGGCAATCCGAAACCATTGCGGTATACCGGGGTTCGAAGACCCGCAGCGGCAGCTCCTCGCCGGGCAGCATCGCCACCTCCAGCGGGAACATCGGCGTGACGGGCACGGCTAGACGTCCAGCTCGGCAACCAGCGCGTCGACCACTGTACGCAGATCGCCGTCGTTTTCCTCGGCTACCCTGCGCTGGCGTTGGTATGAGGCACCCGAGCGGTAGATGTCGGCCACCTGGGCAAGTTCGTCGGAGCAGTCGAGCGACTTGGCCACCGGCTCGAGCTTGTTCAACAACTCGTCCAGATCCTCGGTCACCAGCCGCTCGTTGCTGTCGGCGTCCAGGATGATGACGGCGTCCAGGCCGTAGCGTGCCGCGCGCCACTTGTTCTCCTGCACATGCCAGGGCGGCATCGTCGGAAGTCGCTCGCCGGCATCGAGGCGGTGGTCCAGGTCGACGATGAGGCAATGGGTCAGCGCGACAAGCGCGCTCAACTCACGGAGGTTGGAAACACCGTCGAAAATCCGCACCTCCACCGTCCCCTTATGCGGCGAAGGCCGGATATCCCAACGGATTTCGTTCATGTGGTCGATGATGCCGGTCTTTTTCTGGTCGTAGACGAAGCCTTCCCACTCCGCCCACGTCTGGAAGTGGAACGGCAGCCCGGCCGTCGGCAGCTGCTGAAACATCATCGCGCGATTAGAGGCGTAGCCCGTATCCTCGCCGTCCCAGAACGGTGAGGACGCGGAGAGCGCCAGAAGGTGCGGATAGTGGTTGAGCAACGACGTGTTGATCGCCATCACCTTGTGCGCGGACGAGATGCCCACGTGTACATGCACACCCCAGATCAGCATCTGCCGGCCCCACCACTGCGTGCGCTTGATCAGTTCGGCATAACGCGGCGCGTCGGTGAGGCTCCCCGGGGACCATTTCGCGAAGGGATGCGTACCGGCGCAGAACAACTCCATCCCGCGGCCATGGACGATCTTGCGCGCGGTCACCAGCGTCGACCGCAGGTCGTCCATCGCCTGCGGTACGGAATCGCAAATGCCGGTGACGATCTCGACGGTGTTGCGCAACAGTTCCTTGTGTACGTGTGGGTTGTTCTCGCCGAGTTCCTCGATCACCTCGGCCGCCTCATTGCTCACGTCGCGCGTTTCGGCGTCGACGAGTGCGAACTCCCACTCGACCCCAAGGGTCGGTCGGGGCGAGCCGGCGAAATCTATGTGGCTGCTAGCCGGTGCCGATAACACCGCACGCCACGCGCTTTCCGGCGTCGCCGGTGGCCAGGGTGGTTTCGTCTGGCGGCGGGTTGCCGTTGATCTGCTGGTAACGGTCCGGCGGGATGTTGGCGAAGTTGTCCGCCTTCTCGTGGATGATGATCGCGGTCTTCGCGCCGCCGAGCAGGTCCTCGGCGGTGAACGCGTCCGTCGTCGTCACCAACTTCGCGGTGCCGTCCTGGCGGACCTGCAGCGACGTCAAGTCGCCGCTTGCCGGATGGCTGGTGTGGCCGGCCTTCTGGAAATGCGCACCCGCGGAATTGAAGTCACCGGGCGCGCCACCGGTCGGTGCGACGGAGTTGGCCTCGCACTTTCCGACCGAATGGATGTGCAGACCGTGGAAGCCGGGCGCCAACTGGCCCGGTGCGGTGGTCTCCACCGTGACGGTGGCGAAGCCGCCCGCGAACTCGATGTCAGCAGTTGCGACCGTCGTGCCGTTGGCCAGTTTCAGCTGGGCGGTGAGCTTCTCGCCACTCGCGGCCTGGTTTTCGCCGGTTTGGCCGTGCCCCTCAGTCGGTGATGCGGAGGGTGACGGCGAGCCGGTCCAGACCGACGGCGTGGTGCCGGGTGAGGTGGCCACCTGCTCGGGTGCGCTGCACGCGCTCAAGGCGACAACAGGAACGGCGAAGACGGCGACAACTGAGACGGGCTTGAGCATGTGCAAGAGCCTAACCGGTGACCGCCACGACCACGCCCGGCGGTTGCTCGGTCAGCTCGGGGACCCGCGGTTGCACGGGCGCCTCGAGCAGCTTGCCGACCTCGTCGGCGGCTTCGTGCTCGCCCGGCGCGTCGCTGAAGAACACCGTGGTGCCCGTGACCTCGGGCAGGTCCAGGTTGCCGGTCTCGGTAACGTTCCAGCCGGCGTCCCGCAGCCGGTTCGCGGTGCTTTCGGCCACGCCTTCGGTCGACGAGATGTTGTACACACGCACGTCGGCCTTAGCGGGCGCAGGGGTCGCGGACGACGTTGCCGAACTCGTGGCGCTGATGGTTGTGGTGGCGATCGACGACGACTGATCGTTGTCAGAGTCGCCGGAGCCCATGGCCTGGAACCCGACCAACAAAAACACCACGCCCAGGAACAGCAACACCATGACCATGGCACGTAGAGGCAGCCCGGAGGAGTTTCGCTGGTTCATTACCGCCCACTGTATCGAGAGGGCCTGCGCGGCCGGAAAACCTCAGGTGACGTCGAAGCCCAGCCGGCGCGCCGCCCGGGCCTTCTGCCGACTGGCCCGCAGCCGTCGCAGCCGTTTGACCAGCATCGGGTCAGCTACCAGCGACTCAGGCCGGTCCACCAACGCATTGAGCACCTGATAGTAACGGGTGGCCGACATCGAGAAGAGCTCCTTGATGGCGTCTTCCTTGGAGCCGGCGTACTTCCACCACTGGCGCTCAAACGCCAAGATGTCGTGCTCGCGCCGAGTCAGTCCGTCGGTGAGATCAGGGTCATCCCCGGATTGCTCAGTCCGCGCGATCGCGCCGTCCATATCGGCCCTGGACCCTTCCCCACACTCGAATGACGTCTCTGCTGGCTCGGCGAACATTCAACCACGGCATTGGAAGCTGAGGCGTTACCCAGGCCCGCGAGTCGGGTGACAAGGATTGCCGACTTAAGCTCTACCGCGTGGCTGTCGTACCCATCCGCATCGTGGGAGATCCCGTCTTACGCACCGCGACCGAGCCGGTGCCCGTCGCGGACGACGGTTCGCTGCCGGCCGATCTCGCGGACTTGATCAAGGACCTCTACGAAACGATGGACGCCGCGAACGGGGTAGGGCTGGCCGCGAATCAGATCGGCGTCTCCAAGCGGGTGTTCGTCTACGACTGCGCCGACGAGCGCGGCCGCACTACCCGTCGCCGCGGGGTCATCGTCAACCCGGTGCTCGAGACGTCCGAAGTCCCCGAGACCATGCCGGACCCGGACAACGACGACGAAGGCTGCCTTTCGGTCCCCGGCGAATCGTTCCCGACGGGCCGGGCCGGCTGGGCGCGAGTTACCGGCCTGGATGCCGACGGCACCCCGATCACGATCGAGGGCACCGACCTGTTCGCGCGGATGCTGCAGCACGAGACGGGGCATCTGGACGGCCTCCTGTATCTGGACCGGCTGGTTGGCAGGCATGCGCGCAGCGCTAAGCGCGCGGTGAAGTCGCACGGCTGGGGCGTGCCGGGACTCTCGTGGACGCCCGGCAAGGATCCCGATCCGTTCGGTCACTAGCTGATGGCTGACGTCGGCGCTCGCGTCGTGGTGCGGTACCGGTTGCCGGCCGGATCGACGCCACCGATGACCGACGTGATCGGGCATCTGGTTGCGGTCGGCCCGACGCTGAGCGTGCGCTCCAAACGCGGTGACCTGGTGGACATTGCCGCCGAGGACGTGGTCGCGATCAAGGCGCTCTCCGACGCGCCGGTGCGTACCGGCGACATTCGCAACCTCGAGCATGCCGCGGCGTCGGGGTGGCCCGGCGTAGAGCAGCAGTGGGTGCGTGGCTGGCTGCTGCGCTTCGGCCACGGAAGCACCCGTCGCGCGAATTCTGCTGTGCCGCTGAATGTTTACAATAGAGCAGATGTTGAGGCGCTCGTCGATTGGTATGCGGCCCGCGGGCTGGCCCCGCTGGTGGCTGCGCCGGACCGGTTGTTCCGTATCCCACCTGGAGTACCAACCGACGCCGAAAACCTTGTCATGACAGGCGATCTACCGGTAGGCGAGTCCGATCGCGCGGTGACTATCGCGGCAGGGCCGGACGACGAATGGCGGGACCTGTACCGGCGCGAGGTGCCGGTCGACGTGTTGACCGCGGTCATCGACGGTGAGGTGGCGTTCGCGACGATCGCTGGTGCGGCGGTGGGACGCGCAGCCGTCACGACGGCGCCGGACGGCGCGCGCTGGGTGGGGCTGTCGGCGGTGCATGTCCTGGTGGAAGCGCGGCGTCGCGGCCTGGCGCGCGGGCTGTGCTCTGCGTTGCTGTGCTGGGGCGGCGAACGCGGTGCGACCCGCGCATACGTGCAGGTGCTCGCGGACAACACCGCGGCCACAAGGTTGTACGAGTCGATGGGCTTCGCCGTGCACCACCGCTCGCGGTATGTTGACGCCCGTAGCCTGTAACCTATGCGGCTGGCCACGTGGAACGTCAATTCGATCCGCGCCCGCGTTGACCGGGTCACTGATTGGCTCGAGCGCGCCGACGTCGACGTGTTGGCCATGCAGGAGACCAAGTGCTCCGACGACCAGTTCCCCACCATGCCGTTCGTCGCGCTCGGCTACGACGTCGTGCACTGCGGCTTCAACCAATGGAATGGGGTGGCCATCGCGTCGCGGGTCGGTTTCGACAACGTCGAGATCGGCTTCGACGGCCAACCCACGTGGAGCGACAAACCGCACATCGAAGCAGCGGCGGAGGCACGAGCGCTCGGCGCTACCTGCAACGGCGTGCGGGTATGGAGCCTGTACGTACCGAATGGCCGGTTCGTCGGCTCACCGCACTACATGTACAAGCTGGAATGGCTTGCCGCGCTTCGTGAGACGGCGCAGGGATGGCTGACCGACGACCCGTCCGCGCAGATCGCACTCGTCGGCGACTGGAACATCGCCCCGACCGACGAGGACGTCTGGAGCCCTGAGTTCTACGCGAGCAGCACGCACGTCACACCACCCGAACGCGCGGCGTTCAACGCGGTCGTCGACGCTCAATTCGCCGATGTGGTGCGGCCTTTCACGCCTGGGCCGGCGGTGTACACCTATTGGGACTATACGCAGCTGCGCTTCCCGAAGAACCGGGGCATGCGTATCGACTTTATCCTCGGCTCACCGGCCCTTGCGCAGCGCGTCGCGCACGCCGAGATCGTCCGCGAGGAGCGCAAAGGCAAGGCTCCGAGCGACCACGCACCGGTTTTGGTGGAACTGTCCTAGTAGTCCCTGTGGATGATTCCGATTCTTGTCAGTGGGCCCTGGCATAGTCGAACACTAGTGGCGCTCCAAGGGTTTTCGTGGGCGCCTTTGTGCTGGTGAGCGGTGGTTTTTGTTGTGCCTCAAGGCTGTTGGCGTTTCGCGGGTGAAATGAGGGACGCGCACGCGGTGTGGCTCTAGGTTTCGGGGTTACCACACCAACCGCAACCGGAGCCACAGCGTGCGCGTCAGTACTGCATTTAACCGTCTTCTACAGATCCCCGGGGCATGGGTCACCGATGTCCTTATCGGTGAGCGCGACGTCGAAGTGACCCTGCGCCCACGCGCCCGGCTGCTGACCTGCCCATGCGGGAATCGAAGCGTCTCACCGAAAGCAGGGGTGGGGAAACCCCGCCTCCACATGATCAGCAGGGCCGACCGCGACGCGGTGCGACTACTCGGGCGTCAATGCCCTCGGCGCTCACCCCGTGCCGATCGCGACTCCGCCCAAGGACCGACGGACTCGAGCCACTCGCGGCTTAACCTCACCGGGGACATGTGCGGCGTCTTTCGCCAGGTACGTTGTCAACGATGGCCAGCCCAAAGGAAGTTAAGTACCCGCAGTATCGGCAGTTTGAGGCGGCTCGTATCGAAGCCAGTAATTCGATGATGGCGTTACTCGCCGGTGCACAGCTCGCTAGACACCTCCTACGGCTCACCGAGGGCTCCAATAGGCTATTGCCGGAGGTATTTCCGCAAGTTCAGCACCGTCTGCCAACGCACCCCCACAGTTCGCCCGACTCCATAGCGTCGCCGATCCACAGCATCCACTTATCCGGACACGTGACCGCGCCCGCTGAGCCGTCCAACACGCAACCCCGGGCGAAACCACCCGAACGGCTCAGACCCGAAAACGCCCGCCCCCTGTACGCCACCCCCTCCCGCACCCCGTAATGCCCTCACGGCTCGCACGGGTGATTTGCGTGGCCAACAGCTACCGGACTTTGGTCCGATTATCCCCGAGCTTTTCCGCGGGGCTGACGGCCAGGTCGTCAGGGTCGTATCCTTCGGCGGCGATGGCCGCGCGTTCGATGTCGTCCACAACGGATCGGACGCAGCGGTCGCGGAGACCGCCGCCGTCCAGTTGGCGAAGCTGAGCGGCCTGTCGCCGGAAGCCGAGCGCGGGCTGTCGTTCACACCGCCCAACGACGGCGACGACCGGGTCGCAATCACCGATCGTTGCCCTCAGTCACTGAGAGCGATGCCGAGGCCCTCGTCGCACAACCAGTCCACATCACAGTCAAGAGGGATATAAGGAGTGGCCCTAGGGACGGGTGACGTGTTGCTCTTCCGGGATTCACCCTGCGAGCACAGGGTGACGGGGTCGGGCCCTGCCGCTGAAATACAGTCGGCCGCAGCCGGTGGTGCGGCGGCAAGAGTGGACGCCAGAGCGGCGGACGCCGCCGCGAGCATCACAGTAGAATACGTGTGCCTGATCCGCATTGCTGAATCCTTCCCTCGGTCGAGGTATAACCGCAGATTACAGCTGTTTTGCAAGAAAAGTCGCGGTACAGTCTGCTTAGCTTGTTTTTTGCCGCCAACCGTCACCGGTTACGGCCACTTGATCACCCGATGAAGGAGCCAGCCATGTTGCCCTCAGCACGTCCCGCGCGCCGCGCGGTAATTTGCGCGATCGGTACTGGCACAATCGCCGGTGCGATGCTTTTCGGTGCCGCCGCCACCGCGACGGCCGACCCGCCACCCCCAGTTCCACCGCCGTGCACGGCCGCCGAACTGGCGCGCGTGATGTCAGGCGTCACGTTCGACACGTCGAACTACCTAACCCTCCACCCCAACGTGAACGACTTCTTCACCAGCCTCAAAGGCCAACCCAGGGATCAGATCAGCGCTCAGGTGCAGACCTATCTAGACGCCAATCCCCAAGTTCGGGACGAGCTTCAGACCATCCGGCAACCCTCGGTCGACTTCCGCCAACGCTGTGGGGCTTTCCAGACCCCCTGACTGCTTCGGCGGCGCGGCTTGTGGCGCACGGCTATTCGGTCATCAGCGCCGGTGTGAATGAAATTGCTTGTGCGCCAACGGACTCGTCGGACCGAAAGTGTCTGCGCTCTTAGGTTGGGGCTAACCCTCTTCCCGCGGTCTCGGTAGGCTCGCCGCCCAGTTTCGCGCCCAGAACCGAGGACCTGATCATGTTCCGCGGTCGATTGAGTCGAAAACGCTCAGTGATTGCTCGAACGGTTCGGAAGTGACGCCCAGCTGGTTTCCGAAGGGATGGTCGAGCCAGTAGACGATGAACAGCAGCAAGCCGAGCAGGACGGCGACCGCGCTCAGCAGGATTAGATGAGCGCGCAGGCTCCCCAGCTGCATGAAACCGCCGAGCCCGAGCAGTACGACACCGCCGAAAAGCAGCCCGGTCCACAGCAAGCCGGGTATTCGCGGTTTGGCGTCCAGGATTCGCTGATTGCGCTCTGACGCCAACTTGGTCAGCTGGTCGAGAAAACTCTGACTTATCGGGCTCGACGCGACGCTGGACTGCTCACTGCCGAGCACCCTGTACATCTCGTTGAGCGCGTCTCGCGCGCTTTCGGTTCCACTGCCAGCGCGTATCGCATTCTCCCATTCCGGTCCCTCGACCGCCTTCGCGTATTTGCGGACCAGTACCCGCATCTGGGTCTGCTCTGGAACGGGCATGCCGACGGTCTGCCGGTACATCGTTGTAACAGTTGACGCCTCGTTGGAGACGTTGGTCTCCGCGGAGGAGAACTGCTCCCACGCGACCGATGGTGAATCCGAGCAGAGCACCATAAACGAGGCTGACACAGGTCAAGAACGGCGCAAGCGCCCCGTTGTGCCCTGTCGGAACCGGTTTCGGGAGGGTGCGATTCGCCAGCAATATACTGCCGGTCGCCACCAATACCGACGCGACAAGGGCCGAGGCCAGAAGCAGCCAAAGACCCGCCATCCCGAAGTCGCCCATGGCTTACCCTCGCATGTAGGGCGACGACCACCCGCGCCGGGCGGCCTCCAATCAATATCGCCCTGTATTCCCTTCAGCACTCGACATGACGCGCGTGGACACCGGGATCCGGCACCATCTCAGCCGGTGGGAGGTGTTCATGTGCGGCCTACTCCGCGCACAGCCCTTCGTCACATCCGCCACTTTGGAGTCCTTGCTGTCACGTAGACGGTCGCGTACGCCGAGGCTGTGGCGGCGGAGGAAATTGAGGCAGGGCGCAAAGTTCCGGATCACGCGGTTTTCCAACCTATATCCCAGACCGATCCTTGCGGGCACCATCGTGTGGACCTCACCGACCCGGGCGGGTCTATCGCACCAGCCCCGACGGCTACGACCTGTTCCCACAGCTGCGGTCCGCATGTCGGGCGCTCACACCGCGCAGGCGCAGCCACTCGCAAGACAAAGCCAAGCGGATTGCCCACGCCCGCAGCAGGCTTCGCGATCAACGCCCGGTCAACGCCGAAACCCGGCGTGTCAACCGCGCACGCAACAAGAAATTGCCGACCGCAAAAGGCGCAACCACATGCGCAAAATGCTCATCCTGTTCAAAGGCGGCGAGCCGAGTACCAGTCCCTGGTGTGCCTGGGTCAACGGCCCATGCGATTCCGAACAACTCCCACCCGACTGGAAACCACCACCCTTCGCGCCACAAACACTCGACGACGAGCCACCCTTCTGAGGAGAACTATGAAGATCCTTGTGGCAACTGCGCTTACGCAAGGTACAAGTCCTGACGACTAACACTACGGCACCGAGGGCGAGCTGGTGTGGCTGCAGGAACCGTGTGATCGGGATAAGAACGATCCCGCCGGACCGTGCGGCTGCGGTCGAGGTTTCGCCGGAGCTGCATCGCACCGGGCGACGACGACGGCGATGGTCGCGGAGTCAGCGATGACACGCGACGATGTGGTGCTCGCCTTTCGAACCAGCCTGGCGGATGGCGGCTGGCCGGTCGAGTGGGCCGATGAGGTTGCGGACGAGAACCTGGAAATCGCAACCAAGTTACCGGCAGGCACCATCATCGTTCGAAAACTGGAGAGCTACTTCCTGCGCGGCGCGCTTCTTAGCTACCCCGCACGTTCACCCGAACAGCGGTAATGCGCGCTTGCGCGCCAACGCATCCATCCCGTGCTGGATTCTGTTCTGCACCTCCCAGTACTTCTCTTCGAGGTACTCGTCGTCATCGGCGCGGTCTGGATCGTGATCCAGCTCGACGGCCGGCATGAATCGCGTTCTGATCTTCGCGGGCAGCGGGAATTGTGGCAGCGCCGCAGGTGCAATGCCCCACGGCAACGATGCGGCAATCGGAAACACCTTGAGCCGCAATATCTTGTCCAGCCGCAATACGCGAGACAGCTTGTCGCCCCGGATCAAAACCGGCATCGCATCTGCACCACCGACGGTCGCGATCGGCACGATCGGCACCCCGGCGCGGATCGCCATCTTCACAAAACCCTTGCGGCCGGCCAGGTTCGCGCGGTCCCGCTCGCTCCACGGCCGCAGCGAGTCCACCTCACCACCGGGCCACACCGCGACATCTCGCCCCTCCGCCAACGCGGTGGCCATCGAGTCCGGTGCGGCGGGAAGCACACCCATCGCCCGGAAGTAGCGGCCGACGAGCGGCATCGCCATCAGCACATCGTGCGCGGTGCCATGCAGCGGCCTGTCCTGGCCGAACCGTCGCCACCACTGCACCCCGACCGTCCACGCGTCCCAAACGAACGGCGCACCCGAGTGAATGCCCACCAAGAGCACGGGTGGATCGGGCAGGTTCTCCCAGCCGTCGAACTCCATCCGGAACCAGTGGTCGACGAGGAAGTTCCAGAAGTATTTCTGACGCTGCATGGTCGCCTCGTCCGCACCGCTCAGCTCCCAATCGCCGGCGCGCTTGTTCAGCCAGCCCGTAAGCCCGTCGCCATCCTGGCGGCGCCGTGCATCCATACGGGCGCACGCCTCGTCTGCCTGCTGCTTCGCCTGTTGCTGAACCGCGCGGGGCCGCTGATCTGTCGTAGCCATGGCTCTTGGATACCCACGACCCGGGATCGGCTACGCCTCGCCTTGATCGCGACTCCTCACCCGCGACTACCTCGCCGGCTTCGTCGTCACGCACCGTCTCAATCGCGCGACTCCTCACCGGCGACTACCTCGCCGGCTTCGTCGTCACGCACCGTCTCAATCGCGCGACTCCTCACCGGCGACTACCTCGCCGGCTTCGTCGTCACGCCTCGTTGTCTGCGTTCGGCTCGGTGCCGTAGCGGCCCGGATTGAACAGCGACGCCACCGCGCCGATCACCATCATCACCGCGGCCGCGGCGAACACCACAACCAACCCCGAATGGAACGGCTCGGTGATCAGGTCGGGGAAGAACGTCTTGCCGGTTAGCAACTCGGCGTTGACACCCGGCTGCTGCAGCGCACCCGACGGGCCGAGCAGTTCGCCGATGGGGTTGTAGCCAAGGAAAGCCGCGAACAGGCTGCCGACCGGCGGCAGGTTCGCCACGTCGCGGGCAACTGATGCGGACACGCCCTGCGCTTGAAGGCCGCTGCTCATCGCGGACGGCAGCGTGTTGGCCAGGCCGATGATCATCAGCGAGAAGAAGACGCCGATCGACAGCGACGAGCCGGCGTTGAAGAACGTCGCTCGCACACCCGAAGCTGCGCCGCGCTGGGCGGCCGGAACGCTGGACATGATCGCCGCGGTGTTGGGTGCGGTGAAGATCCCACCACCGAGGCCGTTGAAGAACACCAGCACCGCGAAGAGCAAGTAGTTGAAGTTGACCGGGATCATCACCAGCGCAACGAAGGTTGTTGCCATCAGCAGCATGCCGCCGACGGTGAACGGCCGGGCGCCGAAGCGGTCCGATAGCGACCCGGCGAGTGGACCGGCCACCAGGAAGCCGGCCGTCATCGGGAGCATGTAGATGCCAGCCCACAGCGGGGTGGACTCGAAGCTGTAGCCGTGCAACGGCAACCAGATGCCCTGCAACCAAATGATCAGCATGAACTGCAGGCCGCCGCGGCCCATCGAGGACATCAGCCCCGCCAGGTTGCCCATGCCGAATGAGGCTGACCGGAAAAGCCGAATGTCGACCATTGGCGACTCGACGTTCAGTTCGATGAAGCAGAACGCCACCAGGGACAGCAGGCCGAAGGCGATCGACCCCAGCACCCAGGGGTTGGTCCACCCCGTCGTCGAATCGCCGTACGGCTGAATGCCATACGTGATTCCGGTGAGCAGCACAGTCAGGCCGATGCCGAAGGACAAGGTGCCAGCCCAGTCCAGTCGGCCAGGCGTGCGGACGCCGAGTTCCTTGAGCGACCGGATGCTCCAGATGGTGCCGAGGATACCGATCGGCACACCGACCCAGAAGATGGCCTTCCAGTGCCATTCGGAGAGGAAACCACCGATCAACAGTCCAAGAAACGAGCCCGCCACGGCGGCCACCATGTTGACCCCAAGCGCCATGCCGCGCTGGTTGGCGGGGAATGCGTCGGTCAGGATCGCCGAAGACGACGCCATCAGCATCGCGCCGCCGACGCCCTGAATCACGCGCCAGCCGATCAGCCACAGCGCCCCGCTGCCCATATGGAAGGGGTCAAACGACAGCGCGATGGCCGCAAACGTGAAGACGGCGAACCCGAGGTTGTACGTACGGACACGGCCGAACATGTCACCGAGGCGGCCGAACGGCACGACCAGCACCGCGGTCACCACCAGGTAGCCCATCAGCATCCACAGCAGATAGCTGACGTTGCCCGGCGCCAGCGGATTCAGGCCGATGCCTCGGAAGATCGCAGGCAGGGAGATCAAGACGATCGACGCGTTGATCGTCGCCAACAGCGTCCCCAGGGTGGTGTTGGACAGGACGATCCACTTGTAGGACGGGTGGTCGTGATCCATGCGCCGCCGACGGCGGGCAGTCTCGGCCAGCGCCGTATCGACATCAGCCACAACCGGGGGTTTCGTCATCTCAATCTCAGTCGTCATCCACTTCGCTTACGTATCTATGGCGCAGCAACCGGCGCAAAACACATATATTAGCTATACAAAGCAAGCGGGAGCAATTCCTATTCCCACTGGGCAGGCGCTGGGGGGTGCGCTAGCCTGCATACTGTCCACACCGCGGGAGCGCACACCCAGTGCGCTGAGAGGACAGCTGGGGCTGTCGACCGTACGAACCTGACCGGGTAATGCCGGCGTAGGGAGATGATCAAAATGACGCTGTCTGACGTTTCCGCCTCCATCGCTGTTACCACCGGCCCGATCGCGGGCAGCACCAAGATCTACCGCGACGGGGTGCCGTTTCGGCGGGTGAACCTCTCCAACGGCGAGCACCTCGACCTGTACGACACGTCGGGCCCGTATACGGATCCGCACGCAGTCATCGATCTGCGTACCGGGCTGCCGCCGCGGCCCGGTGTCGTGCGCGACAAAGGCACGCAGTTGCAGCGGGCGCGGGCCGGCGAAATCACCGCGGAGATGGCGTTCATCGCCGCGCGCGAAGGCGTGACCGCCGAGCTGGTGCGCGATGAGGTGGCCCGCGGCCGCGCGGTGATTCCTGCCAACCACAACCACCCGGAGAGCGAGCCGATGATCATCGGCAAGGCCTTCGCGGTGAAAATCAATGCGAACATCGGCAATTCGGCCGTCACTAGCTCAATCGCCGAGGAGGTCGACAAGATGGTGTGGGCCACCCGCTGGGGTGCCGACACCATCATGGACCTCTCGACCGGTCGCAATATCCATGAAACGCGTGAGTGGATTCTTCGCAACTCACCGGTGCCGGTCGGCACGGTGCCGATCTACCAAGCACTGGAGAAGGTAAACGGCGAACCGACGAAGTTGTCGTGGGAGGTCTACCGCGACACCGTGATTGAGCAGTGCGAGCAGGGCGTGGATTACATGACGGTGCACGCTGGCGTGCTGCTGCGCTACATCCCGCTCACGGTCAAGCGGGTCACCGGAATCGTCAGCCGGGGTGGGTCGATCATGGCGGCGTGGTGCCTGGCCCACCACACCGAATCGTTCCTCTACACGAACTTCGAAGAACTGTGCGAGATCCTGGCCCGCTACGACGTCACCTTCTCGTTGGGTGACGGGCTGCGTCCCGGATCGATCGCCGACGCGAATGACGAGGCGCAATTCGCCGAACTGCGCACGCTGGGCGAGCTGACCAAGATCGCCAAAACCCATGGTGTGCAAGTGATGATAGAAGGACCGGGCCACATCCCGATGCACAAGATCGTCGAGAATGTGCGGCTGGAAGAGCAGCTCTGCGAGGAAGCACCCTTCTACACGCTCGGCCCGCTCGCCACCGACATCGCTCCCGCATACGATCACATCACCAGTGCGATCGGTGCGGCAATCATCGCGCAGGCCGGCACCGCGATGCTGTGCTACGTCACCCCCAAGGAGCACCTGGGTCTGCCGGATCGCAAGGACGTCAAGGACGGCGTGATCGCCTACAAGATCGCCGCGCATGCCGCTGATCTGGCCAAGGCTCATCCCCGCGCTCAGGAGCGCGACGACGCATTGTCGAAGGCGCGGTTCGAGTTTCGGTGGCACGACCAATTCGCGCTGTCACTCGATCCCGATACCGCGCGCGAGTTTCACGACGAGACACTGCCCGCCGAGCCGGCCAAGACCGCGCACTTCTGCTCGATGTGCGGGCCGAAGTTCTGCTCGATGCGCATCACCGCCGATATTCGGGCATCCATCGAACAGCAAATGGCCGAGAAGTCGAAGGAATTCGTCGAACACGGCAACCAGATCTATCTACCCTTGGCGTAGTGATGAGTGCTTGCGCGAAGAACAGAGGGCTATGGCTTTCCTTCCATTGAGTTCCCCGGGTG
The DNA here is from genome assembly GCA_035634855.1 of Mycobacterium sp. GTDB lineage: Bacteria > Actinomycetota > Actinomycetes > Mycobacteriales > Mycobacteriaceae > Mycobacterium. The sequence continues at coordinate 2,130 of DASQCE010000186.1, read as the reverse complement.
AGACGCCGCTGCGGGTGATGACCATCGCCGGCTCGGACTCCGGCGGTGGTGCAGGCATCCAGGCCGATCTGCGCACCTTCGCACTGCTTGGCATGCACGGCCTCGTCGCAGTCACGGCGGTGACGGTGCAGAACTCGGTCGGCGTCAAGGGGTTTCACGAGATTCCCCTCGATGTGATCGCGGGTCAGATCGCGGCGGTGGCGTCGGATATCGGTGTGCAGGCGGCAAAGACCGGCATGCTGGCATCGTCGGCGATCATCGACACCATCGCCGACACCTGGCGCGAACAGGGCCTCGCAGGCACGGTGCCGCTGGTGGTCGATCCCGTGTGTGCATCGATGCACGGCGACCCGCTGCTGCATCCGAGCGCGCTGGACTCCCTTAGGGGCCAGCTCTTTCCGCTCGCCACACTCGTGACACCGAACCTCGACGAAGTCCGCCTGCTGGTGGATATCGACGTCATCGACGACGCATCGCAACGTGAGGCCGCCCGGGCTCTCCATGCGCTCGGCCCAAAGTGGGCACTCGTCAAGGGCGGGCACCTGCGCGCGTCGTCGCACAGCCCCGACCTGTTGTTCGACGGCACCGACTTCTACGAGTTCGACGCGACCCGCATCGACACCGGCAACGATCACGGCGCAGGCGACACGCTGGCAGCCGCCGTCGCCAGCGCGCTGGCCCACGGATACACCGTGCCCGACGCCGTCGCGTTCGGGAAACGCTGGGTCACCGAATGCCTACGCGCTGCATACCCGTTGGGCCACGGGCACGGTCCGGTGTCGGCGCTGTTCAGACTGGGGTCATGAACCTCGATCAGATTGCGGGCATCGCCCACGAGCCCGACAGGCAGCGCTACAGCGCCCCAATAGGCGCAGTCGTGCTTACCCATGGCGCCGGCGGCAGCCGCGAGTCGCCGCTGTTGATCAAGACCTGCGACGAGTGGGCGGCCCGCGGCTGGCTCGCGGTTCGGTACAACCTGCCGTACCGGCGGCGACGGCCGAAGGGGCCGCCGTCCGGATCGGCCGCCACCGACCAGGCCGGCGTGGTCGAGGCCATCGAATTGGCCCGCACGCTGACAAAGGGCCCGGTCATCGCGGGCGGCCACTCGTACGGCGGCCGAATGACGTCGATGGTGGTCGCTGACGAGACAGCCGCCGTCGATATGCTGACGCCCTTCTCGTACCCGCTGCATCCGCCGGGCAAGCCCGAACGGGCACGCACCGATCACTTGCCCCGCATCACGGTGCCGACGGTGTTCACGCACGGCACCGCCGATCCGTTCGGCAGTATCGACGAACTGCGCCAGGCCGCGGCGCTGATCCCCGCTCCCACCGAGATCTTCGAGGTCACCGGCGCCCGCCATGACCTAGGCTCCAAGACCCTCGATGTTCCTGTGTTGGCGGTCGACGCGGCACTACGGTTGCTTGCGTGACTTCGTCGCCGCCCGAGCCGCAGCGGGCGGGCGGAACCAACGGCTGGGCCATCGCCGCGTTCGTCATCGGGATCCTCGGCGGCACCATCCTCAGCGTGATCTTCGCGATCGTGGCGTTGGTCCAGATGAAGGGCCGCCACCAACGCGGACGCGGGTTGGCGGTCGCAGCACTCGGCATCTCCGCCCTGTGGATCGCGATTATCACGTCGGTCATCGCCTATGGAATCTCCACCCAAGGCAAGACGGTGCACTCCACCAACCTCAACACCGGAGACTGCATCAAGGATGCCTACAAGAACGAGCTGCCCACGTCGGTGAAGCGGGTGCGCTGCGATCGGCCACACTACGGCGAAGTGTTCGCGGTCCTGACGCAGCCGGACGCGGCGCCCTACCCCGGTGATCAACCCGCAATTGCCCGCGGAGATGAGTGCGAGCCCAAGTTCTTTGACTACGCGCCGAACTCGCCGGAGGGACCGGTGTTCCGGGTTGCGGTGGCCTACCCGACAGCGCAAGCCTGGGCAAACGGCGACCGGTCTGTCGTTTGCGTCGCCATGTCGGAGCATGAGCGGTGGTCATCATTACGTGACTGAAGCTACTGTCGGCGGGTGACCACACCGCCGCGCAATCCCCCGCCTTACGGCGAACCGCCGCAGGGACCGTATGGGCAGCCGGCCCAGAGTCCCTATCCCCCGCCACCG
>DASQCE010000185.1:0-8988 GCA_035634855.1 Mycobacterium sp. | reverse complement strand
GGGCCTCGGACACTGAGCTGGCCGGTATCCACAGCGCTGGCCGCTCACCGAGTTCGGCAGGCCATTTGCCGATGAAGCCGTTGACGACCTGATCGGAATCGGCGGGCTTGACCCCCACTTTCACGCAGCGGTCAGCGACGGGCGCCGCGCTCCTGTTGTAGGTTTCGGCCAGCTTCCGGACCTGATCGGCCACCGAGGGATCGGCGATCACGGCGACAGCGAGTTCGCCGTCCACGCAGCGGGCGGCGGCCGCGTCGGTGCGATGGGACAGCGCGTCGCCGAAGAATCGCCACAGGATGAACCCGCCGACCACCACCACGACGGCGACCAGCGCGGCGATCACGCCGATGCTGACGCCGCGCCTGCCGGTCGCCACCGCACGGTGGCTGCCCGTCCATTCGCCACCTTCCCATTCACCGGTGTGCTGCGCTCCCGACGACCGTGGCGGGGGGGCGGCCCCGCCACCGCGCCCCGGCTGCGGCTGGTCCTCGTCGGGCTCGGGATAGTCGGCGTTGGGATAGTCCGGCTCGTCGTAATCGGTTTCGCCGTGTCCGGACTCGTCGTAACCGGGCTCACGGTAGCCCGGACCGTCGTCGGGTTCCGCCGGCTGCTGTCGACCGAAGCGCTGGGTCGGCGGTTCCGCCGGGGTGTCCTCGCCGGCCGAGTCCTCGGGATCGGGAATGCTATGCCTGCCCACTTAAGCCCTTGCGCTCGCTGCGTCGACCGGTCATCGCATCATCCACCGTTGCTTGCTGCCTTGTATTCGCGCCGCCGCCGGTGCAGGATCGGCTCGGTGTAGCCGTTGGGCTGTGCCCCGCCTGACAGGATCAACTCCTGCGCGGCCTGGAATGCGATGCTGCCGTCGGGATCCGGTGCCATTGCCCGGAATTCCGGATCCTTCTCGTTCTGCTTGTCCACCACCGCGGCCATCCGGCGCAGGCTGGCCTTCACGTCGTCTTCGGTGATCACCCCGTGGCGCAACCAGTTCGCCAGCAATTGACTGGAGATCCGGAGCGTCGCACGGTCTTCCATCAGCGCGACGTTGTGGATGTCGGGCACCTTCGAGCAGCCGACGCCTGCGTCGATCCAGCGCACCACGTAGCCCAGGATCGACTGGCAGTTGTTGTCGACCTCCTCCCGGATCTCTTCTGACGCCCACGCCAGCTCCTTGGCCAGCGGGATGGTCAGCAGCTGGTCAATGTTGGTGCGCCGCTTGCCTTCCAACTCCTTGTGCACCGCATACACGTCGACCTCGTGATAGTGCATGGCGTGCAGGGTGGCCGCTGTCGGTGAGGGCACCCACGCGGTGGTGGCGCCGGCCTTCGGCTGGCCGATCTTCTGCTCGACCATGTCGGCCATCAGCTCGGTCATCGCCCACATGCCCTTGCCGATCTGAGCCTTGCCGGAGAAGCCGGTGGCGAGGCCGATGTCGACATTCTGGTCCTCGTAGGCCGCTATCCACTGGGTGCCCTTCATCGCACCCTTGCGGATCATCGGCCCGGCCTCCATCGAGGTGTGGATCTCGTCGCCGGTGCGGTCCAAGAAGCCGGTGTTGATGAACACCACCCGGTCGGCGGCCGCCTTGATGCACGCCTTGAGGTTGAGGGTGGTGCGCCGCTCTTCGTCCATGATGCCGACCTTGAGCGTGTTCTGCGGGAGCCCCAGCACGTCCTCGACCCGGCTGAACAGCTCGACGGTGTACGCCACCTCGTCGGGGCCGTGCATCTTCGGCTTCACGATGTAGACGGAGCCGGTGCGGCTGTTCACCAGCGGCCCATTAGCCCCCCCGGGTTCCGAGTCCTGCTTCAGCCCGTGCACGGCGATCAGGCTGGTGAACAAGGCGTCCTGGATGCCCTCGAAAACCTCGTTGCCGTCCGCGTCGACGATCGCGTCGTTCGTCATCAGATGACCGACATTCCGCACGAACATCAGGCTGCGCCCGGGTACCGTGACCTCCCCGCCGTCCGGGGCGGTGTAGGCACGGTCCTGGTTGAGCACGCGGGTGAAGGTCCTGCCGTCCTTGGTGACCTCTTCGGCGAGGTCGCCCTTGTTCAGGCCCAGCCAATTCCGGTACCCGAGCACCTTGTCGTCGGCGTCGACGGCGGTCACCGAGTCCTCGAAGTCCATGATTGTGGTGATCGCCGACTCCAGCACGACATCCTTGATGCTTGCCGCGTCGGTGGAGCCGACAGGAGAGTCCGGATCGATGAGGATCTCGATGTGCAGGCCGTTGTTGCGCAGCAGCACGGACCACTGAGGCGAGCCGAGTTCGCCGGTGTAGCCGACGAACTGCTCAGGCGTCGCCAGGCCCGTCGACAGGCCGTCGCCCAGAGTTATCAGGAGCTGACCTGCCCCGTCCTCCTGGCTGATCTCGAGCCCGGTCGCCTCGCTCCACGCGCCGGAGGCCAGCGGAACCGCGCCGTCGAGGAACTTCCGCGCGTAGGCGATGACCTTGTCGCCGCGCACTGGGTTATAGCCGGTGCCCTTCTCGGCGCCGTCGTCCTCACCGATCACGTCTGTGCCGTACAGCGCGTCGTACAGCGAACCCCAGCGGGCGTTGGCGGCGTTGAGTGCGAATCGTGCGTTGAGGATCGGCACCACCAGCTGCGGACCCGCGGTCGTGGCGATCTCGTCGTCGACCCCGGCGGTGGTGATTGTGAAGTCATCCGGCTCGGGCTGCAGGTAGCCGATGTCGGTGAGGAACTGCTTGTACCCGTCGGGGTCGATCGGCTCGATGACATGCTGGCGGTGGTACCTGTCGATCTGTGCCTGCAGGTCGTCGCGGCGGGCGAGCAGGTCCTGGTTCTGGGGGCTGAGGTCGGTGACGACCTTGTCGACGCCCGCCCAGAAGCTGTCAGGGTCGATGTCGGTGCCAGGCAGCGCCTCGTTGGTGATGAAGTCGTACAACACCTGGGCGACGCGCAGGTTCCCCACCGTTACGCGGTCGGTCATGTTTCCTCCCTAAAGCCGTCGATCCAGCTTACCCATGCGTAACTGCGGTTATTCTCCGCGTGCTGCCCTGAGCAGCAGGTCACACCGGTCGGCCAGGCTGGCCCGCAGTGGTGCGGCCCGCTCAGCAACCTCCTGCTGGGCCCGGACGTATTCGGCGCGACCCGCCGACGTCTCGATGGCGATCGGCTCAAATCCGTAGTCGCGGAGATCATAGGGGCTGGCCCGCATGTCCAGTGCACGGGCATCGGCGGCGAGTTCCAGGCAGTCCATCACCAGCTCCGACTCCACCAAGGGACCGAGCTTGAATGCCCATTTGTAGCAATCCATCGCGGCGTGAACGCATCCCGGTTGTTCTGTCGATATTTGGCTGTCCCGGGTGAGTTCCTTCCAGTTGCGGCGCGTGGCCGGCTCGGTGAAGAAGCGGTACGCGTCAAAGTGGCTGCAGCGCAATGGCATTGACTCGACGACGGTGTCGGTGCCCGCCTGGCCGAGCCGCAGCGGCACCTGCGCGTGGCGCACCGTCGGCGCCCGGTACACCATCGCCCACTCGTGCAGCCCGAAGCAGTTCAGTCGCGCCGGACGCGAGGCCGTCGCACGCAGCAGGCGCGCGATGAACCGCACCGTGTCGGCACGCGCCAGCAGGTGCTCACGCGTCACCGCCACACCGCGACGCCCGCGGCCGTAGCCGCTGCGGCCGAGATAGCGTTCCGCCGCGGCGCCGCCCAGTGCCACGCCGAACCCGGGGTGCCAGATCCGCAGCTGTCGCGGCCGCAGGCAGTAGTAGGTGAACAGGAAGTCCCACACGGGGTGGGCGTCACCGGCCTGCGCTCGCCTGCGATGAGGCGCACAAAAGTCGTCCACCCGGTTCCGATGCATCCGCTCGCGGTCACGCCAGTCGAGCTCACCCAGCACCAACTCAGTCACGGTGAGTCCCGTCGCGAACGGCACCGACTAGGTCCTCGACCAGGTCTTCCAGCGCCACGATCGCCGACACGCCGCCAGGGCCGGTGACCAAGGCCAGGTGACTGTTGTCGCGCCGTAGCCGCGACAACGCGTCGGGCATCGGCATCGACTCGGGCACCTGTGGCAGGGAACGCACCACCGCCAGGTCAACGACGGCGTCGGGGTCGTCAACGAGCGGCAGCACATCCTTGATATGCACGTATCCGATGAACAGGCCAAACAGGTCCACGACCGGGAAGCGGGAGTAGCCGGTGTCGGCCAGTGCGCGCTGGATTGCCGCCACCGTCGGGCCGGAACCACTGGCGGCGACGCGCACCGCGTGCACCTCACTGAGCGGCACCGCCACGTCGTTCACCACCCGATTGCGGATCCGCAGGGCGCGCGAGAGCCGGTTGTGCTCCTCGGGATCGAGCAGTCCCTCCGACAACGACTCGGCGATCATCTCCGACAGCTCGATGGTCGAAACCGTGTTTTCGAGTTCGGTCTTGGCCTCAACGCCGAATGCTCGCAGGATCACGTGCGCACACCAGTCGTAGAACGCGATGACGGGCCGCGCAGCGCGGACCCACAACAGATACGACGGCACCAGCAGCATGGCCGCCGACTCCGGGCCGGCGATCGCGATGTTCTTCGGCACCATCTCGCCCAGAAGTACATGCAGCACCACGACGATCGTGATCGCGATGACGAACGACGCCGTGTGCAGAACGGTGTCGGGTATGCCGAGCAAATGGAACGGTCTCTCCAACAGGTGCGCCACCGCAGGTTCGCCCACCCGGCCCAACAGGATCGAACAGACGGTGATGCCGAGCTGCGCCCCGGCCAGCATCACCGGCAGATTCTCGCCCGCCCGGATGACCGTCACCGCACTGTGCTTGCCTTGCTCCGCCAGGGCCTCCAGCCGGTCGCGGCGCGCCGAGATCAACGCGAATTCCGCGCCCACGAAGAAGCCGTTGGCCGCCAGCAACGCCACGGTCAGGATCACGCCGAGGAAGTCACCCATCAGTGCCCTCGCTCTTCGCGCTAGCGCTCATTAGTGCCCTCGCTCTTCGCGCTAGCGCTCATCGGTGCCGTCTCCTTCGCCGCCGCGACGGCCAAGCTTCGTCAGTTCCAACTGATCGATCCTGCGACCGTCCATCCGCAGCACGCTGGCCAGCCAGCGCACCGGGTCCTCCAGCGGTGCGTCGGGATCGAATGCCGTCAGCTCAACCGTCTCGCCCTCTTCGGGGATTTGGCCCAGCTTCTCCAGCACCAGCCCGCCGATGGTCTCGTAATCGCCTTCCGGCGCGCGGAAACCGGTGGCCTCTGCCACCTCGTCGATGCGCAGCAGTCCCGACACCTGCCAGCCGCGTCCGGCGGCGACGACGTCCGGCGGCTCGTCGTCGTGTTCGTCGCGGATGTCGCCGACGATCTCCTCGATGACGTCCTCGACGGTCACCATGCCCGCGGTGCCGCCGTATTCGTCGACCACCAGCGCGGTCTGCAAGCCGTCGGCACGCAGCTGAGCCATCACGTCGTCGCCGTCCAAGGTCGACGGCACCCTGGCGACGGGCTGCATCAGGCTGGCCAGCCGGGTCTCCTTATGCTGCTCCGGTGGTACTTCGAAGACCTGTTTGACGTGCACGATTCCCAGGGTCTCGTCGAGGTCACCCTCGACGATCGGGAATCGCGAGTAACCGCTCTGGATTGCCGCCTCCACCAGATCTGCCACGGTGTCGTCGACCTCGAGAGTCACGATTTCTGTTCGGGGCGTCATCAACTCCTCGGCCGTGCGCGAGCCGAACTGCAGCGACCGGTCCACCAGCTTCGCGGTGACGGGATCCAGCGACCCCCGGCGAGCCGAGTTGCGCACCAGCGATCCGAGCTCCTGCGGTGAACGGGCCGACCGTAATTCCTCGGCGGGCTCGATGCCCAGCCGGCGCAGAATCCAGTTGGCGGTGCCGTTGGTCATGTGGATCAACGGAGTGACCAGCGTGGAGAACACCACCTGCGGACCTGCCACCACACGCGCAACCGGCAGCGGCTTGGCGACGGCGAGATATTGGGCGACGAGTTCGCCGAACACCATCGACACCGACGTTGCGATCAACAGCGCCAGCACCAACGCCAGGCCGCCCGAGACGTCGGGGGACAACGACGTTGCGGTGAAGACCGGTTCCAGCAGATGCGCCACGAGCGGCTCGGCGAGATAGCCGGTGATCAACGTGGTGATCGAGATACCCACTTGGGCACCCGAGAGCTGAAACGACAAGGTGCGATGCGCCCGCTGCACGAGCTGGTCCCGGCGCCCACCGGTGCGGGCATTCGCGTCGACCGTGCTGCGCTCCAGCGCGGTCAGCGAGAACTCGGCGGCGACGAACACCGCGGTACCGGCGGTGAGCACCGCGAACGCCAGCAGAGTAAGGACCGTGTACACGACGCTCATCGCGTCCTCATCAGAGATGCGCCGGGCCGTCTGCCCGGCCGACTAGGGGAGGGTTCCGCGTCGGAGGAGTCTGCGCCGCTCGCGGCGGTCGGCTCGTGGGACGGCCGCTGAGCCGCGAAGCCCGGCTCAGACCCGGGAGCCTCCACGGGTGCCTGCGGCACGTGATCCCTTTCGCTTGGTCGGCAATGAATGCCCAATGTTAGTCGTCTCGGCCGCTCGGCGGCCTCACCATCCGGTGGGCAGCGGGTGGCCTTCTGCGAACCCGGCAGCGGATTGCACCCCGAGCACCACCTTGTCGTGGAGTTCGGCGATGGTCGCCGCGCCGACGTAGGTGCATGTGCTGCGCACGCCGGAGGTGATGTGGTCGAGCAGGTCCTCGACCCCGCCGCGCGACGGGTCCAGCCCCATCCGCGACGTCGAGATGCCCTCTTCGAACAATGCCTTCCGGGCCCGGTCGAACGGGCTGTCGGCCGCGGTGCGGGCGGCCACGGCGCGTTTGGACGCCATGCCGTAGCTCTCCTTGTACGGCTGGTCCTCGCGATCGCGCATCAGGTCGCCCGGCGACTCGTAGGTGCCCGCGAACCATGAGCCGATCATCACGTTGGCCGCCCCGCCTGCCAGCGCCAGAGCCACATCGCGGGGATGACGGACACCGCCATCGGCCCACACATGGCCGCCGAGTTGCCTTGCCGCCGTGGCGCATTCGACCACCGCGGAGAACTGCGGCCTGCCGACGCCGGTCATCATCCTGGTGGTGCACATCGCGCCGGGCCCGACACCGACCTTGACGATCGACGCGCCCGCGGTGATCAGGTCGCGGGTGGCCTCCGCGGACACCACGTTGCCCGCGGCCAGCGGCAGCCCGAGGTCAAGGGACGACACCGACTTGATCGCGTCGAGCATCTTGAGCTGATGGCCGTGCGCGGTGTCGATCACCAGCAGGTCGACGCCGGCCTCGGCGAGCGAGCGGGCCTTGGCGCCGACGTCGCCGTTGATGCCGACGGCGGCGGCAATGCGCAGCCGGCCCATGTCGTCGACAGCGGGGGTGTAGATGCCGGCCCGGATGGCGCCGGTGCGGGTCAGCACGCCAGCGAGCGCGCCGTCGGGTCCGGTCAGCACCGCGACATCCACCGGCGCGTGTTCGAGCAGGTCGAACACCTTGCGGGGGTCGGTGCCCGCGGGCGCGGTGACGAAATCGGATACCGCGATATCGCGGACCCGTGTGAACCGGTCGACGCCAAAGCAGTTGGCCTCGGTGACCAGTCCGATGGGGCGGCCTTCGAACACCACGACGGCGGCGCCGTGTGCGCGCTTGTGGATCAGTGCCGTCGCGTCCGACACCGAATCGTCGGGGGACAGTACGACCGGAGTGTCGACGACCAGGTCGCGGCTCTTGACGAAATCGACCGTCTGCTTGACCGCATTGATTGGAAGGTCTTGCGGCAGAACGACAATGCCGCCGCGACGGCCCACCGTTTCGGCCATCCGGCGGCCCGCCACCGCGGTCATGTTCGCGACCACCACCGGGATGGTGGTGCCCGACCCGTCACGCGTCGAGAGGTCGACGTCGAACCGTGACTGCACGTCCGAGCGTCCCGGCACGATGAAGACGTCGTTGTAGGTCAGGTCGTAAGGCGGCTGCTGGCCATCAAGAAATCGCATCACTAACGATTTTAGTTTGGTGAGCCGCTGGTACGCCCAATCGATTCCTCGCCGAGCGGACGCAAAATCGCATGATTCGCGGCTTGGCGTGCAACTTTGCGTCTGCTCGCGCCTAAAAACTAGGCGGGGACCTCACTGCGGTCGCCGCTCCATAGGGTGTGGAACTTCTTGTCGTGATCGGCATCGATGCGGCCGTAGGTGTGGGCACCGAAGAAATCGCGCAGGCCCTGCGTCAGCGCCGCGGGCAGCCGCTCGGTGCGCAGCGCGTCGTAGTAGGACAGCGCCGAGGAGAAGCCCGGGATCGGGATGCCGAGCTGCGTGGCGGTCACCACCACGCGCCGCCAGCTGTCGATCGCGTTCTCCACGGCACTGCGGAAGTACGGCGCGGTGATCAGCGTCGGCAGATTCGGGTCCTCGTCGAAAGCTTCTTTGATCCGGTTGAGGAACTTCGCGCGGATGATGCAGCCGCCGCGCCAGATGGTGGCCAGGTCGCCGGGCCTGATGCCCCAGTCGTACTCGGCGCTGCCCGCCTGAATCTGGTTGAAGCCCTGCGCGTAGGCGACGATCTTCGACGCGTAGAGCGCCTGTCGAACATCCTCGATGAACTTATCGCCGTCGCTTGGCTTTCCGCCGAGGTCACCGGACGCGAGGCCCGTCGTCGCACGCCGCTGCGCGACCGAACCCGACAGCGCGCGGGCGAACACCGCCTCGGCGATACCGGTGACCGGCACGCCGAGGTCGAGTGCGGACTTCACCGTCCAGCGGCCGGTGCCCTTCTGCTCGGCCTCGTCGACGATGACGTCGACGAGCGGCTTGCCGGTCTTGGCGTCGACCTGGCGCAGCACCTTGGCAGTGATCTCCACCAGGAAGCTGTCCAGGTCGCCCTTGTTCCATTCGTCGAAGACATCGGCGATCTCACCGGCAGACTTGCCGAGCCCGTCGCGCAGCAGCTGATAGGCCTCGCCGATCAGCTGCATGTCGGAGTA
>DASQCE010000184.1:0-11935 GCA_035634855.1 Mycobacterium sp. | reverse complement strand
GGCGTGGGGCATAGAAATCGGGGCAATCGGGGACGACAAATATGAGCGAATCCTGTTCACCCACATCGCCGTACCGGTGATGACGCGGCTCAAGCAGCCCGAACGTCAGGTGCTCGACACCCTTGTCGATGCAGGCGTCGCACGGTCACGCTCGGATGCGCTGGCGTGGTCGGTCCGCCTCGTCGGTGAGCACGCCGACGAATGGCTGGGCAAGCTGCGCGACGCGATGAAGAACGTCGACGACCTGCGCGCCGACGGCCCGCAGCTCTAAACGCGCTCGACCCCGACGTACGACGAGCTCAACGCGGCGGTCTGCGACAGCGGGTCAACCGGTCCGCCGTCGATCAGCAGGTTGCGGTTGGCCCCGTAGGACTCCGGCTGCGAACCGCCGCGTGGATCGAAAACGCGTGAGCCCCAGCCATGGTCGATGACGACCACGCCGCGCCGCGGCCGCTCGTTGACGGAAGCCGATAGTTCGATCGCCCCGACGGGGGAGGACACCCTCACCCTGTCGCCGTCGCTGATGCCGAGCGCGGCTGCGTCGTCGGGGTGGATGACCACCACATTGCGCTTGCCGGACGGATGCAGACCGGGCAACTCGTTGAGCCATGAGTTCATCGAATGACGGTTGCGCCGGTTCGCCAGCTGGAACGGGTACTCGGCAGGCGGCTGCGGTCCCGGTTCGGCGAGCAGCTCACGCGCCCGCCGCACGAACTCCGGTGGCGCGGCGTGCACCTTCTTGTCGTCCGTCCGTAACGCTTCCCTGAAGTGGCCGAACTCCCGCGGACCCAGCACCCAGCCGTGCGGATGCGCCATCACGTCGCGCCATTTGATCCTGCGGCCGTTGACCCTTCGGCCGGTGGCAACGACAAGTCGGTCGATCCAGTGCGGCCCGAACTCGAGAGCCGGCTGGCGCGTGAGGCGCGCGAGTCGGCGGGTGGCCTTGATGAAACCGTTGAGCCCCTTGGCTCCGAACAGCGGCTTGCGCATGGCGATCGCGAGGTCGACGAAGATGCGCCACTCCTGACGGGCGCCCTGGGGCGGTTCAACCGCCTTGGCCCCGTAATGCAGATACGGCTCGTCGTGCATATTGCTGGTGAACGCGAGTAGGTCGTTGCGTTCCAGCCAGTGCACGGCCGGCAGCAGCCAGTGCGCGTGACGGTGGCTCTCGCGTTGCACAAAGTCGATGGCCACCAACAGATCCAGCTGCGCGAGCGCCTTGTCGAGTTTGGCGCCGTCGGGTCCCGAGACAACGGGATTGCCGCAGTTGATCAGCATCGCCTTGATCTGGCCGCGCCCTTCAGTGGTGATTTCGTCGGGCAATTCGCTGAGCGCATGGGCGCCTGCAACCATTTCGCGGCCGGCCAGCCTGCTCGTGTGTGGCTTCGGCTTCACCATGGCGGAGAGGCGAATTGCGTCGACGTACCCCGGCTCAAACCTGCGGCCGCCGGGGCGGTCCATCCTGCCGGTGATCACGTTGAGCACGTGACCGAGCCACTCCGCGACGGTGCCCGCAAGGTGCAGGGAAACCCCGGTCCTGGTCACCACCATCGCGCCGCGCGCAGCGGCGAAATCCCGGGCCACCCGCTCGATCTGGGCGCGGGGGAGATCGCATCGCCTGGCCAGATCGTCGAGGTCGGCGTCGGCGACGAGCTTGCGCAAATCATCTACGCCCGTCGCGAGTTCGGTGCAGTCCTGTCGGTGCTCGAGACCCTCGCCGAGGATCACCTTGACCATGGCCAGCAACAGCGCCCAGTCCTGTCCGGGCCGGACCGCGAGATGAACGTCGGCCTTCTCCGCGGTCTTGGTGCGCAACGGGTCGACGACGGCGATCGTGGCGCCCAGCTTCTGTCTCGCGAGCGCGCGCCGCCACCCGCCCGGTACGGTCTCCAGCCAATTCCATGCGCTCACAGCGGGATTGGTGCCCACCAGCAGGAAGTAGTCGCAGTTGTCGATGTCGGACACCGGCGCCATGAGCATGGACCCATACATCGCTTCCGCGACCACGTGCCACGCGTTCTGGTCGACCGAGCCGACCGCGTAGCGGCTGTGGGTGCCGACCGCGTCGAGCCACGCGTTCATGAAGATGATGTTGGAGGATGAGAAGCCGGACGGATTGCCGTAGTAAAGGCCCACTGCGTCGGGACCGTCGGCATCGATGAGCGCGTTCATCCGGGTGGCGATGTCGTTGATGGCCTGGTCCCAGCCGGCCTCAACATAGGTATCGCCGATCCGACGCATTGGATTCAAGATCCGCCGAGGATGCTCGACGAGTTGGTTCGCCGTTCGGCCCTTGGCGCAGAAGTCCTGCCAAGTGTGGGGATTCTGCTTGTCAGCGGAAATCTTGGTGACCCGATTGTCCTCAACCGTCACTTTCCACACCACACGAGGCCAAGCAGTACCGGCAGAAGGTGTGCACCGTTCTCGTCACGACGTCGAGACTACGGTTTCTGATGAAAATCGGACCAATTCGATTAATAACCGTAGTCTCGGCGCAGCACTACGCCTGAGCCATGGCCCAGTATTCGCCGCGACGGGCCAGCAGTTCCTCATGGCTGCCGCGTTCGACGATCTTGCCCGCCTCCATCACCAAGATGACGTCCGCATCGCGGATCGTCGAAAGCCGGTGAGCGATGATGAAACTCGTTCGATCACGCCGCAGCTCGCCCATGGCGTGCTGAATCAGAAGCTCGGTACGGGTGTCCACGGAGCTGGTGGCCTCGTCGAGAACGAGCAGCTGCGGACGGGCAAGGAACGCGCGGGCGATGGTGATGAGCTGCTTTTCGCCTGCGCTGACGTTGCCGCCGTCGTCGCTGACCATCGTCTGGTAGCCGTTGGGCAGCGTGTGCACGAACCGGTCGACGTACGCGGCCTTCGCCGCGGCGATCACGTCGTCCTCGCCGGCCTCCGGCCGACCGTAGGCGATGTTGTCGTAGATCGTCCCGCCCAACAGCCAGGTGTCCTGCAGCACCATTCCGATTCTGGAGCGCAGCGACTGGCGGCTGACCGACGAGATGTCCACCCCGTCAACGAGAATGCGGCCGGAGTCGACGTCATAGAACCGCATCAGCAGATTCACCAGCGTCGTCTTGCCCGCGCCGGTCGGCCCGACGATGGCTACGGTGCTGCCCGGCTCGGCCAGCAGTGACAGGTCTTCGATCACCGGTGTGCCGGGCCGGTAGCTGAAGTTCACGTGCTGGAACTCGACCCGGCCGCGCGGACCGCCGTCGAGGGAGGGAAGCGTCATGCCCGGGTCCGGTGACTCCTCCTCGGCATCGAGCAGATCGAAAACCCGCTCCGCGCTTGCCACTCCGGACTGCAGCGTGTTGTACATCCCGGCGACTTGAGTCAGCGGCTGGTTGAACTGGCGGACGTACTGGATGAACGCCTGGATGCTGCCGAGCGTGATCTGGCCCGTCGCAACCTGAACACCGCCGACCACCGCCACCGCCACGTAGCTCAGGTTGCCGATGAACGTGGTGGCAGGCCCCACCAGTCCCGAAAAGAACTGCGCGCCAAAGCTGGCATGGTAGACGTCGTCGTTGAACTCCTGGAACTGCTCCAACGCCCTGGCCCGGTGACCGAATGTCTTGACCACCGTGAAGCCACTGTAGGTCTCTTCGATGTGGGCGTTGAGCCGACCGGTGTTGGCCCACTGCGCGACGAACAGCCGCTGCGAGCGGCGGGCGATCGCCCGTGTCACCCAGAGCGACACCGGCACGGTGACAACGGTGAGCAACGTCAGCAGCGGCGAGATGGTCAGCATCATCACCAGCACCGCGACCACAGTCAGCAGCGAGGTCAACAGTTGGCTGATCGTCATCGACAACGACTGTTGGATGTTGTCGACGTCGTTGGTGACCCGGCTCAACACTTCGCCGCGTTGCCGCGAGTCGAAAAAGCGCAGCGGCAGCCGGTGCACCTTGTCCTCGACATCCGACCGCAGCGCCACCATGGTGCGCTGGACAGCGACGTTGAGAATGCGGGCCTGAAGCCAAACCAGCAGCGCAGCAAGCAGATACAGCCCCAGCGCCAGCAGTAGCGTGCGGCCAATTGCGCCGAAGTCCACGCCGCGGCCCGGCACCACGTTCATGCCCGACAGCAGATCGGCGAACGTGTTGTCGCCGCGCGCCCGTGCGGCTGCTATCGCCTGTTCCTTCGTCAGCCCGGCGGGCAGCTGGCGTCCGATCACACCGTTGAACAACAGGTCGGTGGCGTGGCCGAGGATGCGCGGGCCGATCACTCCGATGGCGATGCCGCCGACGCCCAGCAGGATCACCATGGCGGTCAGTCCGCGCTGCGGGGTGAGCCGCTTGATCAACCGGATCGCCGACCCCTTGAAGTCGCGCGACCGCTGCATCGGCGCCTGCACTATGCCGCGGATCGGGCGTGCCATCGGCCCGGCGGTCATCGGTGACCTCCTGATCCGGCGCCAAGCGACTGTGAGTCGGCGAACTCGGCATAAGTCGGACAGGTGGCCAGCAGTGTCTCGTGCGTGCCGACGCCTACGACCTGGCCGTCGTCGACGACGACGACCTGGTCGGCCTCCGCGACCGTCGAAATGCGCTGAGACACAATCACCACCGTCGCACCGGCCGAGACATCGCGCAGCGAGGCGCGGACCCGCGCATCTGTGTGTACATCGAGCGCGGAGAACGCGTCGTCGAACAGGTAGATCGCCGGCCGGCGGATCACTGCTCGCGCGATCGCCAACCGTTGCCGCTGTCCGCCCGAGAAGTTGATACCGCCCTGCGCGACCGGCATCGACAGGCCGTCTGGGTGGGCGCGGACGAAGTCGTCGGCCGCCGCCACCCGCAACGCGTCCCACATCTCCTGGTCGGTCGCATCGGCCTTGCCGTAGCGCAGGTTGTCGGCGACCGTGCCGGAGAACAGGTAACCACGCTGGGGCACCAGCCCGATCGTCGACCACAGCCGCTCGGTGTCGTAATCGCGAACGTCGACCCCGTCGACGCGCGCCGAGCCGCCGGTCACGTCGTAAAGCCGGCAGATCAGCGATACCAGCGTCGACTTACCCGAACCGGTCGACCCGACGATGGCCGTGGTGGCGCCGGGGGCGGCCGTCAGCGAAACATCCTGCAGCACAGGGCGGTCAGCGCCGGGATAGCTGAACGTCGCCTTGTCCAACCGGATCTCGCCACGCACGCTGTCGGGCCGCACCGGGTGCTGCGGGCTGGCGATGCCGGGCGTGGTGGACAACACCTCGGTGATCCGTTCGGCGCACACCGACGCACGCGGCAGCAACACCAGCAGGAACGTCGCCAGCAGCACGGCCATCAGGATCTGCATGAAGTAGGACAGGAAGGCGATCAGCGAGCCCACCTGCATCTGGCCGTCGTCGATCCGCAAGCCGCCGAACCAGATCAGCGCGACGCTGGAGATGTTGATCACCAGCGTGGTGACCGGCAGCATCAGGGCCTGCAGGCGGCCCGCTTCCAGCGCGCTGTCCGACAGCGCCTGGTTCGCGACACCGAATCGGTTGCGCTCGAACGGTTCCCGGGCGAAGGCCCGGATCACCCGGATGCCGGAGAGCTGCTCGCGCATCACCCGGTTGATACCGTCGATCTGACGCTGCAGACGCCGGAAGATGGGCAGCAGGTGCGACACGATCAAGTAGTTGGCCAGTGCCAGCACCGGCACGCTGATCAGCAGCAGCCACGACAGGCCGGCGTCCTGATGCACCGCCATGAAGATGCCGCCGATCGACATGATCGGCGCGGTGATCAGCATCGTGCAGGTCAGCTGGACGAACAGTTGGATCTGCTGGGCGTCGTTGGTGGTGCGGGTCAGCAGCGACGGGGCGCCGAACCGCGCCGTCTCCTCCGCCGAGAAGCTCGTGACGTGGCCGAAGATCATCGAGCGCAGGTCGCGTCCGACGCCCATGCCGGCCCGCGACCCGAAGTAGACCGCGCCGACAGCGCAGACCACCTGCAGCGCGGTGACCGCGAGCATGACGCCGCCGAGCTCGACGATCCGTCGCAGATTGCCCTGGGCGACGCCGTCGTCGATGATCGCGGCGTTGACAGTGGGCAGGTACAGCGACGCGAGTGTGCTGATCAGCTGAAGCCCCGCGACGATCGCGAGCAGAGAGCGATACGGTCGCGTATACCGCCGCAGCAACGCCCAGAGCATCCCGTTACTGTCGCACACCGCTCCCGGCATAGTTGTGTTCGGCAGGGCCACCTGAGAATTCGATAAAAGAGCTGGTAGATCGGCATGTCGGTGGTTGAGGTATTGGCCTGCCGCTACAGTGCATGGCGTGACCCCCAGCAAGTGCGCGACCGGTTTGCGGAGCCGCGAAGGCGGCGACCGAAAACGTACGCGGTCAGCGAAGGTGCTGGCCGTGGCGGCCGCGGCCATGATTCCCGTGTTTGCGGCCTGCTCCGGCAACTCGGGGTCATCCTCTCCTAGCGCGCCGCAGTCGCCCGCACCGACGCAGAACGCGACGCACGGGCCGTTCTTTCCGGAGTGCGGCGGCGTCACGGATCAGACGCTTGCCGAGCAGACCCGGGTCACCGGCCTGGTGAATACGGCGCGCAACTCGGTCGGCTGCCAGTGGTTGCAGGGTGGTGGCATCCTGGGCCCACACTTCTCGTTCACCTGGTATCGCGGCAGCCCGATCGGGCGGGAACGCAAGACGGAGGAGCTGTCGCGCGCCAGCGTCGAGGACATCAATATCGAGGGTCACAGCGGCTTCGTCGCGCTTGGCGAGGACCCGACCGTCGGCAACAACCTCTGCGAGGTCGGCATCCAGTTCCAGGACGACTTCATAGAGTGGTCGATCAGCTTCTCCGAGCAGCCATACCCCGATCCCTGTGATGTGGCCAAGGAATTGACCCGCCAATCGATTGTGAATTCCAAATGAGCCGGACCTCCCACGGCCGCAGGGCGCTGGCCGGTCTGATCGCCTCGCTGTCGGTTCTGACGCTGCTGACCGGGTGCACCAAGACCGTCGAAGGCACCGCCGCGAAGTCGGGGTCCGGCGACGTGCCCCGCAACGACGACTCGGCCAAGCAGTACCCCAATCTGCTGAAGGAATGCGAGGTGCTGACCGAGGACATCCTCGCCAAAACCGTCGGCGCCGACCCGCTGGACATTCAGAGCACGTTCGTCGGCGCGGTGTGCCGCTGGCAGGCGGCCAACCCGGCAGGCCTGATCGACATCACCCGGTTCTGGTTCGAGCAGGGCAGCCTGGACAACGAAAAGCAGACGGCGCAGAAGCTGAATTACCAGATCGAGAACCGGTCGATCGCAGGCGTCCCGTCGATCGTCATGAGGCCCAACGATCCGAACGGCTCGTGCGGCGTGGCCAGCGACGCGGGTGGCGTGGTCGGTTGGTGGGTGAATCCGCAGACGCCGGGCATCGACGCGTGCGGGATGGTGATCAAGCTGATGGAGCTGACGCTGGCCACCAGCTCCTAGCGCCGACGAGCGCTCGCGCGTGGGCACTCCCCCTCGCAAAGCTGGGAGTACCCCCGCCCGAAGGGCGGGGGGAGAGCCAACTAGCGGGGCACGTGGAAGCCGACCAGCGCGGCGCCGCTGAGCGTCAGCTGGTCCCACGGCTCACCGGTGCGCAGCACTGCGATGGCAGACGTCGGGAACTTCGTCGAAATGCGTTCGGCCGCGGTGCTATTGCTTCCGTCCGCGGTGGCGAGGCCGAGAGCGAGCGACGACATCGTTGGCTCGTGGCCGATCACCAACAGTGTCTCGACATCGGATCCGAAGCGTGATTCGGCGCTGTTGATCTCCTCGATCACCGCGCCGGTCGTCGCGTCGTAGAGCCGGTCGACGTAGTTGACCGGCGCGTCGATGCGGGTCCGCGCCAGGGTCTCGCGGGTGCGGGTGGCCGTCGAGCACAGCACCGCATCCACCGCGGGCGCGTGGGCCCGCAGCCAATCGCCTGCCAGCCTGGCCTCCCGTTCACCCCGGGGGGCCAGCGGCCTTTCGTGGTCGCCCACTCCGGGGGGGTAGTCCGATTTGGCATGCCGGAGTAACAACAGCGTGCGGTATCGATCGGTCACGCCATTAACGGTAGGGCATGCCGATCCGCCTCCCGGGACTTGTCAGCGCCCGGACCTACACTCGCGATGCCGAGGGAGATGTCCGAAGATAGGAGGCGCCGAGATGCGATTCGTGCACACTGCCGACTGGCAACTCGGCATGACCCGTTACTTCCTGAACGGCGAGGCGCAGCCGCGGTATTCGGCCGCCCGCCGCGACGCCGTCGCAGGCATCGGGCCGCTGGCGCTGGACATCGGCGCCGAATTCGTCGTCGTCGCCGGCGATGTCTTCGAAGACAACCAACTTGCGCCGCGCGACGTCAGCCAGTCGCTGGAAGTCATGCGCGCCATCGGCATTCCGGTGTACCTCCTTCCTGGCAACCACGACCCGCTTGATGCGGCGTCGGTGTACACCAGCGCACTGTTCACCGCCGAATGCCCGGACAATGTCACGGTTCTCGACAGGCCGGGCGTACACGACGTGCGCCGCGGCCTGCAGATCGTCGCCGCGCCATGGCGTTCCAAGAAGCCGACCAGCGATCTGATTTCCGAGGTGTTCGATGGACTGCCGGCCGACGGCGTCACTCGGATCGTCGTCGGACACGGTGGCGTCGACATCTTCGAACCCGACAAGGACAAGCCGTCGCTGATCCGGCTCGCCGCCCTCGAGGCCGCGATCGAGCGCGGTGCCGTGCACTATATTGCGTTGGGGGACAAGCACTCTCGCACTCAGGTCGGTGCGACGGGCCGCATCTGGTACTCCGGGTCGCCGGAGGTCACCAACTACGACGACATCGAACCCGATCCGGGTCACGTGCTGCTGGTGGACATCGACGAGGACGATGCCCGCCGGCCTGTGCGGGTCGACGCGCGACGCGTCGGACGTTGGCGCTTCGTCACGCTCTGCCGCACCGTGGACAGCAGTCGCGACGTGGCCGACCTCGACATCAACCTCGACCTGATGCCCGACAAGGAGCGCACCGTCGTGCGGCTGGGCCTCAGCGGATCGCTCACGGTCACCGACAAGGCCGCGCTGGATGCGTGCCTTGACAAGTACGCCCGGCTGTTCGCTGCGCTGGTGCCGTGGGACAAGCAGACCGACATCGCGGTGATCCCCGCCGACGGTGAGTTCGACGACCTCGGCATCGGCGGATTCGCCGCGGCCGCGGTCGACGAGCTGGTCAGCACGGCGCGGTCGGACGGTGCGGACGCCGACGACGCGCGCGCGGCACTGGCGCTGCTGCTGCGCCTGGTCGACAGGGGCGATGAGTCGCTTGCGCGAAGTGGGGGTACCGCCCGCGCGAAGCGCAGGGGCACAAAAGGCAGCGTCGCATGAAACTGCACCGCCTCGTGCTGACCAACTACCGCGGTATCACCCACCGCGAGATCGAATTCCCCGACCGCGGCGTGGTGGTGGTCAGTGGCGCCAACGAGGTCGGGAAGTCGTCGATGATCGAGGCGCTCGACCTGCTGCTGCACTCCAAGGACCGGTCGAACAAGAAAGACGTCAAGCAGGTCAAGCCGATCCACGCCGACGTCGGCGCCGAGATCACCGCCGAAATCTCCACCGGCCCTTACCGATTCGTCTACCACAAGCGGTTCCACAAGTGCTGTGAGACGCAGTTGACGGTGCTGGCGCCGCGCCGCGAGCAGCTCACAGGAGACGAGGCGCACGAACGGGTCCTCGCGCTGCTGGACGAGACCGTCGACATGGACCTGTGGCAGGCACAGCGGGTGCTGCAGGCAGCGTCCACCGCGGCGGTGGATCTGTCGGGGTGCGACGCACTGTCGCGGGCGCTCGATGCGGCGGCGGGCGAGGCCGTCCAACTGTCCGGAGCCGAACCACTGCTGATCGACCGCATCGACGCCGAGTACCTGCGTTATTACACACCGACCGGCCGTCCCACCGGCGAGTGGGCGGCCGCCATCAGGCGGCTGCGCGAGGCCGATGACGAGGTCGCCCGGTGTGCGGCCGCGGTCGCGGAGGTCGACGACGCTGTGCGCACGCATGCGGCGCTGACCGACGACCTGTCGCGGCTCGCGGAGGAGAGGGCCGATGCGGCTAAACGCCTCACCGAGGCCCGCGCGGCGGCCGAGGCCGTCGCCGCGCTGACCCAGCAGCTCAAGCAGGCCGAGGTGGTCGCAGGTGCCGCGGACGCCACCCACGCCGCAACGGTCGCCGCACTCACCGAGCGGCGACGGCTGCGTGCCGACATCGACCAGCGGACGGCCGCGATCGCCGAACTGGAGGCCGCAGCGGCAGAGGCCCTCGACGAGCTCACCACCGCCGCCGAAGTGCAGGAGGCGGCCGAGGCCGCTGCCGACGAGGCGCGTGCCGCCGTTGAGGCATCGCAGGCTCGCGTCGACGCCGCCAGACGCGTAGTCGAGCGGGCGTCCGACCGCGACGAGGCCAACCGGCTCGAGACCCGCCTTGACAAGCTCGGTGCCGCTGGTCGCGAGCTCGAGAGCGTGGACCGCGAGCTCGCAGGCATCATGACGACCGATGACACCATGCGTGCGATCGAGGCCGCCGCCATCGCGGTCGAGCGGGCGGCCGGCCAAGCCGAACTCGCTTCCGCCCACATCGAACTGGTCGCGATCGCCGACGTCGAGGTGCGTCTGGATGGTGACCCGGTCGCCATCGAGGCAGGCGGCACCTGGGCCGCCAGCGTCAGCTCGCCGACCGACATCGAGGTGCCTGGTTTGCTGCGCGCGCGGGTGGTGCCGGGGACTCCGGCGTCGGATTCGCGGGCGAGACTCGGAGCGGCGCAAGAGATTCTGACGGCGGCGTTGGCTCAGGCACGGGTCGCCGATGTCGCGTCGGCGCGACTGCTGGATGAACGTCGTCGTCAGC
Source organism: Mycobacterium sp. (assembly GCA_035634855.1). GTDB lineage: Bacteria > Actinomycetota > Actinomycetes > Mycobacteriales > Mycobacteriaceae > Mycobacterium. The sequence continues at coordinate 1,063 of DASQCE010000184.1, read as the reverse complement.
TGATCGCTTCTCGGGAGAATCTGAACGCCACGTTTGAGGCGCTGGCCGGCGCTGACGCCGTCGACGAATTGCGAACGCGCCTGGGTGAACTGCGCGACGGTGAGCACGTCGAGCCGGACCTATGGGATACCGGGGCCGCCGATCCAGCCGCCGCCCGCGCGGACCTCGACGCCGCGGTGGCCGCACACAAACAGGCAGTAGCGGACTGCGAGACGCATCGCAAGGCGGCAGAAGCCGCGGCGAAGAGACTGGGGGACAGGACGACTCGCGCCAAGGTCGCCCGCGGGATGCTGAGCGCCGCGCAGACCGAACTGGCGGCCGCACGCGAGAGGTTGACCCTGCAGCGGGCGACGGCGACCGATGACGAGCTCGCGGTCAAAGCGGAGGCCGACGGTGAAGAGGCGCGGCGGGCGATTGGACTCGTCGCCGAACTGGGCGCCGAGTTGGCGCGTAGCGCGCCGGACACCGTCACCGCCGCGCTCAACGATGCGGTCCGCCGGGCGGACTCGCTGGGGTGTCGCCACGATGAGGCTTCCGGGGCGCTGCGTGAGGTGACCGCGCAACTCAAGGTCTACGGCACCGAGGGTCGTAAGGGTCAGCTCGATGCCGCCCAAACCGAACGCGAACACGCCGAAGCGGAATACCTGCGCATGCATCGACGTGCGCGTGCTGCGCAACTGCTGCGCTCGGTGATGACGCGGCACCGTGACGCCACCCGGCTGCGCTATGTCGACCCGTTCCGTAACCAGGTGGAGCGGCTGGGCCGCATCGTGTTCGGCGACAGCTTCGAGGTCGAGATCGACAGCGCGCTACGCATCTGCAGCCGGACGCTGGCGGGCCGCACCGTTCCCTACGAATCGCTGTCGGGCGGCGCGAAGGAGCAGATGGGCATCGTCGCCCGGTTGGCGAGCGCGGCCTTGGTGGCCAAGGACGACAGCGTGCCAGTCGTCATCGACGATGCGCTCGGCTTCACCGACCCCGACAGGCTGATCAAGATGGGGACGGTGTTCAACGCCGTCGGCGGCGACGGTCAGGTGATCGTGCTGACGTGCAGCCCGCAGCG
>DASQCE010000183.1:0-6683 GCA_035634855.1 Mycobacterium sp. | reverse complement strand
CCCCCTGCAGGGGGCATCGACCGGATCACGTCGCACGGCACGGTCACCGTCATGGTCACCGGCACCTGCGAAATCAGGGGCGCCGTAACGTTGTTCAGCTGACCGTTCTGCGGCCAGTTCAACGTCGCGGTGGTCTGCACGACGGGCAGCAGCGGCGTGGCCACCGACAGCACGAAGCCGATCAGGCCGGCGATCGTCGCCGTCCAACGGGCGATCTTGACGTCCTGGCTCATGGCTCGACTCCGGCGCGCTCCGGTCCTCGCTCGTTCCTCGCGGCGATCCTCACTCGCCTTCGTCTCGCGGGTCATGGCAGTGCCCTGATGGGTCCGCTGCGGCTCCAGCCGAACACCTGCTGCGAGCCTTGATCAATGACGGCGTTGGGCGCAGCTGACGCAGGCACGACGCGGTCGTAGCGCTCGATGGAGCCCCAGTCGCGGTACCAGTCGTCGCGCAGGTAGGTCGGAACCGAGGTGGTGCGCAGCAGCGCCTGGATGAACAGGAACGGCCCGCCGTCCTCGGCGGACTGCCACTTGTTCGACGACACCACCACCTGTTTGAAGTTCGGCAGGATGCGGTACTGCGGAAGTTCGGCCACGCCGAGGTGTTCGGAGAACGGGCGTTGGCACGGGAAGTTCGCGGCCGTGGCGATGTCCATCAGCACCGGTGTCTGCGATCCCAGGAAAGCCTGTGCGGTCTCGAGCACCGGCACGCGGGGTGGCGTGAACGCGAACCACTGGTCTTCGCTGAGGTTGGGGTCGTCGGCGACGATGCGCGCGACGTCGGCTTCCGGTGGCGCCCAGGCGAGCGGGAAACGCAGGTTGCGCCAGGCCTTTTGGGCGAAGACGTCGATCGGCTCGACCAGACCCAGCGACTGGAAGCTTCCGTCGGGCCGGTGCACACCCCACTGCAGTTTGAGGTGCTGGCCGTAGTTGAACCCGCCCTCCTGGTCGTAGTACCAGATCGCTCCCGCGGCGGCGACGGTGACCAGCGGCCGGTCCGGCGTGCGTGGCGGCAGTTGATACCACGCCGAGGTGGCTTTGGCCGCAACGGAGTTCTCGCCGTAGCTGCCCATCACCGGCACGCGTTTCGGGTCGAGCCCGAACGGCAGGAACACCCGCGAACCGTTGACCCCCTCGGGCCCGTAACCACCTCCGGTGCCTGCCGCATACCCGATGCCGACGTTGGGCTCGTTGGGTGACCCGTCCGAGTTCACGGTTCCTGGGTTGGCGGTCACCGGCTCAGGAGGCTCGAGGGTGTCGCTGACGCCGTTGGGAGTGAACCCAACAGGATTGTCTCCGCCCAGTGGACCGTACTGCCCGATTCGTTGCCCCGGAACGGGTTGCAGCAGGCCGGCATTCGTGTCGGCTTCGACCAGCACGTCATCGGCCATCGCGCAGCTGGTGTTCGACAGTCCGGATGCGACAGCATCGACGTTGGCCTTGGCCGTGGTGTAGACGGGGTAGCGCTGCGCGGCGCCTTTGGCCATCGAGCCCACCTCGAGCACGACCATGATGGTCGCCACCACCAGCAGTGGCGTGGACGCCAGCACCCTGTTGCGGCGGGTGTTGGCGACCTCGATGTGCCCGGTGTAGTCCATCCGGAAATGCAGCCAGCCTGCGAGCAGACCGGTCACGATCGCCAGCGCCAGGAAGATGCCCGTCACCGGGACCCCGACGATCACCGGCTGTTTGTCGAACCACGGCACACCGTAGTTGCCGACGTAGAACCAGCCGTTGATACCCGAAGTCGCCCAGGCCAATACGAAGAGCAGTGCGGTCACATACAGCGCCAGGTTTCGACGGCTGTGCAGGCCGACCCTGGCGAAAGCGTATGCCGATACCCCTCCCAGCGCGCCTGCGAGACCGGCGAATACGCCGAACTGCACCGCCCACTTGGTCGGGGTGAACGTCAGCAGCAGCAAGCCTACGGCCGTCGTGCCGATGAGCCGCCAGACCGGGCCCGACGCCATACCGGGGACACCTCCGCGCCGCAGCAGCACCGCGAGCATGCCGAAGAGGCAGAGGAACAGCACCAGCACGGCGAAACGACGGGTCAGCGAGGACTCGACGCTGTCTTCGACGGTCAGGAAGTAGTAGCGCAGGAAGTCCTGATACCAGGCGATGGTCGGGCCGACCTTGTACTTGATACGCGCGGATTCGGCGACTGTGGCCAGCGTCTGGTCGCGGAACACGACCACGAAGATCAGCGCAAGCGAAGCGGCCAACGGCGCCAATTGGGCGAGGAGCCCGTCGACGCCACGCCTGCGCCGGATGACCCGCGCTACCGCCCGCGCGCCGACCAACAGCGGCGCGAGCGCGATCAGGCCCTGCGGCGCCAGCGTCACACTGAAGACCGCGACGATGATCGCGACCGCGGCGGGCCACAGCCGGCGGGTGGCGATGGCGTTCTCGATCAGCACCCACGCCGCCAGCGCGCCGAACGCGATCAGCGGCTCCGGCCGCAAGCCGTTGTTGAACGGCAGCCACGCCGCCAGGAACACCGCTCCTGCCGTCCACGCTGCGACCCGGTTTTTCGCCAGCCGCCTTCCCAGCCGCGGCAGCACACACCGACTGATGATCAGCCAGGTCCCGATGGCCGCCGCGGTGGCTGGCAGCCGCATCCACACGCCTGCCGTGCTGATCACCGCCATGTGAGCGAGCACCGACTGGTACCAGTCGAACGGCGCCTCGGTGGCGCCGAAGAAGCGGAAGTAGTTGGCCGTGTAGCCCGCATCGCCGGACACTCGAGCGATGGTGAGGTTGTAGCCGTCGTCGGAAGAGATGGCGCCGATGAGATGCCACAGCAGCAGGATGCCGATGACGCCGATGTCGAGGATCCACGTCGACACGCTCACGTGCCAAAATCGTCGCCAGGCGAGTCGAATACGTGACCGGAGCTCCGGCTGAATGTCGCCGCCTAAGCGGCTCCGGTGGTCCAGCACCGCCAACGCCACGATCGAGGCGATCACACAGATGACGCCCAGCACCATCACACCGAGCTTGAGTGCCGTCGGCGATGTGATGAACCGGGTATCGACGTCCACGCGAGCCGACAGCCCCGGCTGAGCGGCCACCTTGAGATCGGTGAACACGCCGGTCACCTGAGGCTTTTTCTCCGCTGCCAGCGTGCCGGTGGCGCCGGGTATGCCGATGAAGTCGGCGCCGGCGCCGCCGGGGTTGGCCCACACGTGCAGGGTGCTGCAGGCGCCGGATGCCACAGCGGGCCGAGGCGCCACCGCGGCCACCGTGTCACGGAACACGACGACCACAACATCGCGGTTGGCGGTGACGAAGAGGCCGTTGCGGCTGGCATCGATACCGGCAGGCGGATTGGTGGCGAACACCACACCGCCCGCCGGGGGCAGCGTGGCGACGGTCCGGCAGGGGATCGAAGCGTCCAGTGCCCGCGGGGCGCCGGACACCAGCGGCGCGGTGATATCGCTGATCATCCCGTCCGGCCCCGGGGCCTGCGGCCAGGAAAAGGTTGCGGTGGTCTGCTTGACCGGCAGCAGTGGCACCAGCCCGCACAACACAACGCCCGCGATGCCCGCGATGACGGCGATCAGCCGGGCGACGCGGTGGGCAGGCACGAGGCTCGATGGTAGGCGACGGACCTACGTCCGGTGACGATGCCGGGCCGGGAGGGCCGCAGGAGGAGGCGGACAAACCTAGTGGCGCAGCGGCGCCGGGCTCCACAATCCGCTACGCGTTGCCGAACCGAGATCCAGTCGCGCCGGTTGGGCGTTCGGGTAGTACGGCGTGAGCCGCTGCAGCGCGCCCCAGTCGCGGAACCAGTCGTCCTTCAGATAGGTCGGCAGCGTGGTGGGCCGCAGTAGCAGTTCGGTGATGCCGAGCGGACCGCCACCGAGGTTGTCCATCACCGGCGAGTTGGCTTCCGCGCCGAACCGGTCGGGCAAGATGCGCCACTTCGGCACCTCGACGACGCCGTATTGATGGCCGAACGGGCGCTGGCACGGGAACGCCATCCCAACCAGCCAGTCCAGCAGTACAGGATCCTGCGAGCCGACAACGTCCTGCAACGTGCGCAGCTGCGGGATGCGCGGCGGTGTGATCGCGATCCAGTGCTGGGGGTTGAGGTCGTCGTCGGTGGCGACCAGCCGCACCTGGGTGGCTTCATGGGGTATCGCGGCCAGCGGGGCACGCAGGTTGCGCCACGCGGGCGCCGAGCCAACGTCGGCGAACCCGATGCCGCCCGCCGGCTCGCCCTTGTCGTTGGCCCATTGCACGATGACCTCGCCGGGATCGAAGCGTCCGGCCGCTGAGACGACGAGCAGCGGGCCCGCCTCGTCGCGGGGCGGGAGCCGGTACCACGCCGAGCGCAGCACCGCCGGCTGCTGGGTACCGCTGCGCCAGCTGCCCATCACGGGCGTGCGGGCGGGATCAAGGCTGTACGGGAGTCGGGCGCGCGAGCCGTTGACACCGGCCGCGGTGGTGGTGCCGCCCTCGGTCCCTGCCTCGTTGGCGCTCACGGTGCCGGTCTCGGTGTCGGCGAAGTTGGCGGCGCCTGGGTTCTCCATCACCGGGTCGGCGGAGACGTCACTGGGAATGCCGTTGGGGCCGTAACCTTCTGCGGTGACGGCGCCCAGCGCCTCTCCGACCGGCACGCCGATGGGAGTCAGCAGCCCGGCATTGGGGTCCTGTTCGACCATCACATCGTTCGCCAACCCGCAGGTCTTGCCGGTGAGCGCCTCGAGGTTCGAGCGGCCGTTACTCCACCCGGGGTATTGCTCCGTCATCCCCAGAGTCAGCGACAGCACCTCGAACACGACCAGGACCCACGCGGCAATCGCCAATGGGGACTGCACAATTCGCTGCCACCTGCGCCGCATCGGTGGCGACTGGTCCCGGCCGGAGAAGTGGAACCACGCCGCCAGCAGCAGCGCGACGATCGAGAGGCCGAGCAGGAAGGTGGTGAAGCCGAAATGCCACTCCGGGAACTGATTCGACCACGGCACGCCGAAGTTGGAGACATACCACCAGCCGTTGACAGTGGCGAACGACAACGCCATCACGAACAGCACGGTGGCGGCGAACACCGCCCGGTTGCGCCGCGATTTCATCGCCGTGGCGGTGATGGCCACCGCGGCCAGCGCCCCAAGAGATCCCGCGAGGCCCGCGAACACCCCGAAGTGGTGGGTCCACTTGGTGGGGGTGAACATCATCGCCAGGAACGAGATGATGGTGATCCCGACGATGCGACGGCTCGGCCCGAGCGCGGTGCCGGGAATCCGGCCCTTGCGCAACGACATTGCCACCGACACGGCCAGCGCGAGCAACAGCGTCAGCACCGCGAACCGGCGCGCCACCGAGCCGTCGGGGCTGGTGGTGAACAACCGCTCGTAGCGGATGTGCTCGTCGAACCAGGCCAGGCTGGGCCCGACCGCGGACTTGAACGTGCTGGCCTGCAGTTCGCCGATGAAAGTCTGGTCGCGGAAGATCAAGATGATCGTCACGGTGCAGGCGGCCAGGATCGGCGCCAGCAATGCCAGATAGCCGAACCGCGAAGTATGCCGCGCCACAATGGTTTTGAGCGGGCCGACGGCGACCAGCAGGGCGCCGACGGCCGCGATGCCCGTCGGCCCGGAGAACAACGTGAGCGCGCCGACGATGATCGCAATGGCCACCGGCAGCATGCGGTTGGTCGCGACGCCGCGCTCGACGGAGCACCAGGTCAATAGGATGCCGAGGGCGATAATCGGTTCCGGCCGCAGACCGTTGTTCAGTGGCAGCCAGAACGCCAGGAACATGCCCGCCGCCGTCCACGCCGCGGCGCGGCTGGTCTTGACCGCGTGACCGAGCCGCGGGATGACCTCGCGGCTGATCAGCCACCAGCATGTCAGCGCCATCACCAGGGTCGGCAACCGCACCCACGCGCTGTTCGTGCTGACGTGCGCCCACAGCGCCAGCAGGTCGTAGTACCAGCCGAACGGCGCTTCGGGCGTTCCGAACCATCGGTAGTAGTTGGCCATGTAGCCGGCGTGTTCGGATACCCGGGCCATGGTCAGGATGTAGCCGTCGTCGGATGTGTTGGCGCCGACGAAGTGCCACCACACCAGCATGGCGGTCACCACTCCGTCCAGCGGCGTCAGCGACCACCACCGCCGCGGCAGGACGCGTCTGACCCGTCTGCCGTCTGCGGTGTCCAGGACGTGCAGGGCGCCGAGGGCGATTACGGTCAACGCCACCCCGGCGATCATCGCCAGCATCTTCAGCAGCGTCGGCGAACTGCTGTATCGGGAATCGACCGTCGCCGAGAACTGCAGGCCCGGCGGGGCGGGACCGGACAGGTCGGTGAAGACGCCGACGATCTGCGGCCGGAAGTCATAGCCGCTACGTTCGCCGCGCAGCGGTTTGCCGGGGTCGTCGGAATCGCGGCCCGTCACCAGGCCGACGAATTCGCCGCTGACCTTGTCGGCGTGCGCGGTGAACGTGAGGCGCTGGCACGCAGGGCTGAGCACCTGGTTCAGCGGGGCGCTGACCACCGGCGTGTTGCGGACGATCACGAGCAGATCGTTGTTGACGCGTTCGATGAGCAGCCCGCGGTCGACGGCCTTCGGCGCCTGCTTCGGCACGGTCGAGAGCAACACGGTCTTGCCCGGTCCGGCCAGTCCGGCGGCCGCGCTGCACGGCACGGTGATGTTGAGGTCGGTGGCGACGTATCCG
>DASQCE010000182.1:0-6023 GCA_035634855.1 Mycobacterium sp. | reverse complement strand
CGGCAACGAACATACGGTGCACATCGCCAAGCATTTCCGTCGGACTCACCTGTTGTGAGGTCGCGCACGTCAGCGGAATCGCGTGCAGTAGCCACCGGGCTTCACCAGTGACGTCGACCGCGACGACGCCCTCACCGATGGTTCGCGCGATCGTCCGCCCGAGCGCGGCAAGCAATATCTCGTCGGCCGCCACCCCCAGGAATTCGGTTGCTCCGTCAACTTCGGCGGTCACCTCTTCGGAAGGGGATGTGGACAGCTTGTGGAGGACCGGGTAGGTGCCTTCGGCAATGTCGTGGTCGACCACCCGCAACGTAGGCATTGCCGATTTGTCGACAGAATACGTCAAGTTGCTGGTCTGATCAGCTAAATGCGGAGCCACCATGCAGCTAACCGTACTCCTCTTTCCCAAAAACGGGAGATGCCTCCCAAAACTGTGACGCTCGTGTCAATTACGGCTAATTCATCCGATTCGCAATGGTTGCTGCCCAAACCCGGGATGTGGGTTTATCGTGGATGAATGCCCCGCACCGATGAGAACGGTAGACAGCTCAAGGCGTTGCTCGACTACCTCCTCGACGGAGAGATCGACGCCAAGGACATCTACGATGCGCTCGGCACCTCCAGCAGTACTTATTACCGGCGCATCAAAGAGGATGATTATCCCAACGCCGAGGAACTTCGGCGAGTTGCCGACCGGTTCGCACTCAGCTATCCCGACCTGCAAATCCAGTTTGGCTTGATGAGTCGTCAAGAGGTGTGGAGCTATATCGAATCGGCCCCGTTCACGGTGACGGCCGTCCAGGACGCCGTGGAGACGAAGCGGACAACGCGCCCGCCGAAGCTGTCGGAGATGAAGCCGCGTGCAGACGCTCCTCCGCTTTAGGCCCGACAAGCCGTACACTTTGCTGAACACGCTTTAGCACAAAGGCGACTCCATGGCTCTGGCAACGCTCATCGCGATCACCCTCGGGTGCATCGGGTGGAGTTTGTGGATCCGGCGCGTCACGTGGTCGTGCCGGTGGGAGGTCGCCGCCACGCTGAACATCGCATTGCAGGGCCTTGCTGTGATCCTGATGTCCCCGTTCGCCTCGGAAACGCTCGGCCATTGGCTGCATGCCCTGACCGGCATGTGGAACCTCGAGGACTACATCGGCCACGACGCCTACATCGTCGCCGCTTCTGCCGTCGTCTACAACGCGCTCGGACGGCTCGCGGACGACCACGTGATGCAGATGACGTTCAAACAGTACGTAGAGCGCCCTGCCACGCTGTGCATCCCGCTCCTGCTGGTGACCTTCTCGATCGGCAACGGCGCGCGTGTATACCGGTCCGACTTCTTCGAGGTGCCCACCGACTTCTGGCTGGCTCTCTACTGGTTGCTGCTGTGCGGCTTGCTGATCTACCTGCTGGGCTACGGTGCGCGGGCCCTGCTGATCCTGCGGAAGGATCCGCGTTCGCGGCGCATCGCCAACGTCTACCTCGTCGCATCGGCCAGCGGCATCCTCGCCTGCACTGTGCGGATCCTCACCGCCTACGTGCCGCCGCTGCAGGCGATCGAGGGTGGCACGCTGGTGTGGATCTTCGCCTGCGGGTGTGGCGCCGGATTCGCGTTGACGTCGGCCCAGTCCTGGCGCATCAAGACCAAGTGGTTCACCCGCGCCAGTCGCTGACCCGCTTGTCTTGCGGGCTCGGCCGGCGTGCGCCGCTAGTCAGCCTGCGACGGGCCTCGGTACGTCGTACGGAGCACCGAACGCCGGCGTCGTCTCATAACCGTGCTTGCGGGCAGCGGTGGCGTCGCGGCGGATCAAGGCATGCAGTCCGGCGAAGGTCACCTGGTCGAGCATCATTGGGGTGAGCAGCCGGTTGTGCACGAACCCGAACGACAGGCCGCTCGTTGGATCCGCCCAGCCCACCGAGCCGGCCAGTCCCGCATGACCGAAGCCGGGCATGAACCCCGGCGGGAACGGCACGGAGTGATAGCCCAGATGGAAGCTCAACGGTACGAAGATGTTTCGGTCCGGATAGAGGCTCGGCCTGCCGGTCAACCCGGCCACCAGCTCCTGGGAGAGGAACTGTATGCCGTCGATGCGGCCGCCGTTGGCGATCGCCGCGTACATCTTGGCCAGGCCTCGCGCCGTGGTCACCCCGTTCGCCGCGGGAATCTCGGAGTCTAGGAACGGGATATCGCCCTGCGCAACGGCTTTCATCCCGGGGAAGTACGTCGAACCGAAAACGCCGGAGTATTGGATAGCGGCGACCCGCGGTGCGATGAAGTTGAACACCGGGTTGCTGAACGTGCCCTGCGGCGCCAGGATCTGCGCGGTACGCGTGGGAGCATCGGCAGGCGGACGACCCAAGTGCAACCCATCGGTGTTCAGCGGTTCGGCCAGCTCCTCGCGGATGAGGTCGCGCATGCCCCTGCCGGTGACGGCGCGGGCAAGCCCCGACATCAACCAGCCGTAGGTCAGCGCGTGATACGCCGGCTTTCCGTACAGCACGCGATTCACCGGCGCCGCCGCCAGGCGCGACTCCATCGCCTGGTGATCCAGCAGTTCGGCCTTGCTCACGCCGTTGAGCTGAGACAGCCCGGCGCGGTGCCGCATCGCGTCGCGGACGGTGATGTCGGCCTTGCCGTTGGCACCGAATTCCGGCCAGTACTCGGCTACCGGAGTGTCGTAGTCGATCAGTCCACGGTCGGCCAGGCGGTGGATGACCGTCGAGGCCATGCCCTTGGTCACCGACCACACCATCGCGCCGGTGTCGGCGGTCCAATACTCGGTGCCGCGGCGGTCGGCGTAACCGGTCCAGACGTCGACGACGGGTTCACCGTGCAGGTAGATGGCAAGACCGCCGCCGCCGAACCGGCGTCCGGGGAATAGCTGCGAGAAGGCCCGCACGGTGCAGGCAAAGTTCGAGTCCGCCGCGCCCTGTATGCCGTGCGGGAGCGCCGCGCTGCGCTCCCGGATATTGACACCCGTCACAATACTGAATTTACCTGGACCCCCGGCAAATAAAGCCGGCGTTACCAATTTGTTAGGTCACTGCACGTCAGCGGCGTCGAGGATCTGTTGCGCAGCAAGCGCGGGAGTCAGCTCGCCATCGCGGACCTGACGTTCCACCTCGGCCCGGATCTTCTTTACTGCGGGGTGCGACAGCACACGGTCCAGCACGGTGTCGCGAACCATCGACCACGTCCAGTCCACCTGCTGCGCGCGCCTTCGGGCCTCGAACTCACCGGCGTCGGTGAGCACCTGGCGGTGTTTGAGCACCGTGTCCCACAGCTCGGCAAGGCCGGTGCCGTGCAGCGCACTCATCGTGAGAACCGGTGGGCGCCACAGTGTTTCGCGCGGATGAATCAGCCGCATCGCGCCGGTCAATTCCCGCGCAGCCGCCTTGGCCTCCGCGGCGTGTTCCCCGTCGGCTTTGTTCACCACCACAATGTCGGCGAGTTCAAGCACGCCTTTCTTGATGCCCTGTAACTGGTCGCCGGTGCGCGCCAGCGTCAGGAACACGAATGTGTCGACCATGTTGGCAACCGTCACCTCGGACTGGCCGACACCCACGGTCTCCACCAGGATCACCTCGAATCCCGCCGCCTCCAGCAACACGATGGTCTCGCGGGTGGCCTTCGCCACCCCGCCGAGGGTTCCTGACGTGGGCGACGGCCGGATGTAGGCGTTCGGGTGCATCGCCAGTCGGGCCATCCGGGTTTTGTCGCCCAGGATGGAACCGCCGGTACGGGTGGACGACGGGTCGACGGCCAGCACCGCCACCCGATGACCCTGCTCGATCAAGTACATGCCGAGCGCCTCGATCGCGGTGGACTTACCCACGCCGGGCACGCCGGTGATGCCGACGTGCATCCCGCTGCCCGCCTCCGGCATCAACGCCAGCAGCAGCTGCTGGGCCTGTGCGCGGTGATCGGGCCGGGTCGACTCGATCAGCGTGATGGCCCTCGGCAACGCCGCCCGGTCGCCGTTGCGGACCGCCGCCGCGAGATCTGAAACCGGTTGCCTCATCTAGGCGAGGTCGTACCCCAGCCGTTCGGCCAGCTTGTGCAGCAGGCCGATCGCCGCGTCAGCGATCACCGTGCCCGGCGGGAAGATCGCCGCGGCCCCGGCGGCGTACAGCTCGTCGAAGTCGCCTGGCGGGATGACGCCACCGACGACGATCATGATGTCCGGACGACCCACCCCGGCCAGCGCGTCTCGCAACGCCGGCACCAGCGTCAGATGGCCCGCCGCGAGCGACGACACCCCGACCACGTGCACGTCGTTGTCGGCCGCCTCCCGCGCCACCTCTTCCGGGGTGGAGAACAACGAGCCCACGTCGACGTCGAAACCGATGTCGGCGAACGCCGTCGCGATCACCTTCTGCCCGCGGTCGTGGCCGTCCTGGCCCATCTTGGCGACGAGTATGCGCGGCCGTCGGCCGTCGGCCTCGGCGAACTTCTCCACTAGCTCGGTCGCGCTGCCGATATTGCTGCCCTTTCCGACTTCGTCGCGGTAGACCCCGGCGATGGTACGGATCTCGGCCGCGTGCCGCCCCCAAACCTTCTCCAGTGCGTCGGAGATCTCCCCGACGGTGGCCTTGGCCCGCGCAGCGTCGATGGCCAGCGCGAGCAGGTTGCCTTCGCCGCCAGCGGCGCGGGTCAGCTCGGCCAGCGCGACGTCGACCGCGGACTGATCCCGGTCGCCGCGCAGCTGCTGCAGCTTGGCGATCTGCTCGGCGCGCACCCGGCTGTTTTCCACCTTGAGTACCTCGATGGGGTGGTCCTCGTCCACCTGGTACTTGTTGATGCCGATCACCGTCTGCGCACCGGAGTCGATGCGGGCCTGGGTGCGGGCCGCGGCCTCCTCGATGCGCAGCTTCGGGATGCCGTCGCTGATCGCCTGCGCCATGCCACCGTGCTCGCCCACCTCGCGGATGTGTGCGCGTGCCTTCTCGGCGAGCTGATGGGTCAGCCACTCCACGTAGTACGACCCACCCCACGGGTCGATCGGCCGGGTGGTGCCGGACTCCTGCTGCAGCAGCAGCTGCGTGTTGCGGGCGATACGGGCCGAAAAATCGGTGGGCAGGGCCAGCGCCTCGTCGAGGGCGTTGGTGTGCAGCGACTGCGTGTGCCCCTGCGTTGCGGCCATTGCCTCGATGCAGGTACGGGCGACGTTGTTGAACGGGTCCTGCGCGGTGAGCGACCAGCCGGAGGTCTGCGAATGCGTGCGCAGCGACTGAGATTTCGGGTTCTCGGGGTCGAACTGGCCGACGAGTTCGCTCCACAGCAGCCGGCCGGCGCGCAGCTTGGCGACCTCCATGAAGAAGTTCATTCCGATGCCCCAGAAGAACGAGAGCCGCGGCGCGAATTTGTCGATGGAAAGCCCGGCGTCCAGGCCGGCCTTGATGTAGTCGACACCGTCGGCCAGCGTGTAGGCAAGCTCCAGATCCGCGGTGGCGCCGGCCTCCTGGATGTGATAGCCGGAGATCGAGATCGAGTTGAATCTCGGCATCTTGGCGCTGGTGTAACCGAAGATGTCGGAGATGATCCGCATCGACGGCTTCGGCGGATAGATGTAGGTGTTGCGGACCATGAACTCCTTGAGGATGTCGTTCTGGATGGTCCCGGCGAGCTTCTCCGGCGGCACGCCCTGCTCCTCCGCGGCCACCACGTACAACGCGAGGACCGGCAGTACCGCACCGTTCATCGTCATCGACACCGACACGGCGGACAGGTCGATGCCGTCGAACAGCTGGCGCATGTCGAGGATGGAATCGATCGCCACCCCGGCCATCCCGACATCACCCTGTACGCGGGGATGATCGGAGTCGTAACCGCGGTGGGTGGCCAGATCGAACGCTACCGACAGCCCCTTCTGTCCCGCGGCCAAGTTTCGGCGGTAGAAGGCATTCGAGTCGGCCGCGGTGGAGAAGCCGGCGTATTGGCGGATGGTCCACGGCTGGTTGACGTACATCGTCGGATAGGGCCCCCGGATGTACGGCACCGCCCCGGGGAAACTGTCCAGCGGATA
>DASQCE010000181.1:0-2736 GCA_035634855.1 Mycobacterium sp. | reverse complement strand
GTTCTCGCCCGTCGGGGCAGGGCTCCTGTGCAGGTGGACCGATGACGACTACGGCTTAGCCTGAATCCGTGGAACGACCTGATTGATGTGGCTTGAGGGTGGTTCCACGGGGTCGGTCGTTGTGAGCAGGGGGTGGCTGCTGGTCTGCCCAGCTTTTCCTGTGTGCTCCGGTAGTGCCTGTTCGGCGGGGTGGTCAGAGGGTCGCGGTGGTTGGTGGGCTGTAGCCGATGGTGTTGCGCCACAATGTGAGCCAGTGATCTATCCAGGGCCAGTGGCTGGGTAGGTGCAGGATGGGGCGGCGTTGGGGTCGGGCCAGCCGGGCGGGGATGGTGACGATTTTGCGTCGCAGCGTGGCGCCGCGGGCTACCGCGTAGGCACCTCCGGCGAGGACGCCGGCGGCGCGAAGCAGGTTGTGGGCGATCGCTGCGCACAGCACCCAGGCGGAGTTGGCCCCGAACTGTCCTGAGGGTATGTGGGCCAGGGGTCCGTCGATCAGGTCGGAGAAGACGGTTTCGATGATGGCGTGTTGGCGGTGGGTGATGTCGGCCTCGGCGGTCGGGAGGTCGGTGTTGGTGAAGAACGGGTGGTATCGCCACACCGGGAACAGGGCGTCGCGGAAGCGGGCGTCTTTGACGCGGCGCACCACCAGGCGGGCGGTGAACCGATCCTTGGTGGAGGCGAACGCGGTGTAGGAGATTTCGGCGGCTTCGGCATCAGAGATCCAGTCCCCGGTGTCGGGATCACGCACCGCGCCGGGATATTTGACCGGGGTCCAGGCTTGCTCGTCGATGGCGGCGATCGCGCGGTCGATCGCGGTGTTGCGGGTCATCACAAGTGAGAACTGGGCATCGTGGCGTCGGCAGGTGCCCACGACCGCGCGGTTGCCGTAGGACGAATCACCGCGCACCAGAATCTGGCCGCTGACGCCGGCGGCGCGGGCGGTCGCGATGGCTTGGGCGACCATCCGGCCGGCACCTTTGCCGGAGTTGGTCTTGCCGGCGCGCAGCCGCATCCCGGCGATCACCGGGGCACCGCCGGGTGTGCTGATCGTGGTCGCCAACGGTGAGAGGCCTTTGCGCAGGATTTGTTTTCCGGCGATCTTGGTGTGTCCGTAGGAGGCGCCCTGCTTGGCGTGACCGTAAACCGGGCGTAGTAGTGAGTCGATATCGATGAACGCGCCTGTATCAGCGCCCGGCAGCAGATCCACCCGCTGACACAGGCGCGCCAGGTGCTCGCGCAGGACTGATTCCAGTTGGCGGGCGTGTCCGAAGGTGAACTCCCGCAACAGTGTTCCGATGGTCGAGGGTGCATACACGCCACCGAAGAGGGTCTTCATGCCACCGGAGCGCACCACGTCGAGGTCGTCGATGCTGTCGGCGCCGGCGCACATCCCGGCGATCAACGTCGCCAACTTCGGTGAAGGGTTGGCCGACCCGGACTTGATCTTCGGTGCCGGAATGCAGATCTTGTCGGCCAACAGTTCTGGCAGTCCGGTCTGGGTGGCCAGGGTCATGACAGGAACCAGCCCGGCGCACGACACGAGATGCTCATCATCGAACACCGCAGACTCCGCGGCGAACCTATGCGAAACTTGCACCGGGAGTGCCTTTCCGAACTGATCCGATTGATGCCTAGAGAACACCAATCGTTCCAGCTCAGAGGGCACTTTCCTCGTTACGACACCCGATGGCCAGCCAATTCATCCACGGATCGAGGCTGATATGTAGGGACGGTTTGTCAAGTGGACACGCCGAATTGGCCCTGATTTCGTTGCAGGGCAGGATTTTTCCTGTTCCCCGGTGGCTGCTATTCGTGGACGTCGCCCGGCGAGCCGAGGTCAAGGCTGGGGCCGCAAGGCCCCTCCCGAAGGGGCTTGGCCTTGACGGCGGCGAGGTGCGACGTCATCGTGTTGCGGCTATGGGGAACAGGAATCGGGGAGGACCGTGGGGGGATCGAGGTCGAGGTCAGCGTGTCGTTTCGCGACGCGTGGTCAAGGCTGAAATGCGCGGGTTGGTTACCGCAGGACCGGGTGTTCGGCTGGGAGCGTAGCGCGGGTCTAAGGACGAGCGTGGCCAGGGGCACCTCGGGGGGGCCACGGGTTGCTCATAGCCTCGGGGCGCGTTGCTCCTCGCGCTGTTGGCCTGGATGATTCGATCCCTCCACGGTCGGCTCGGGGCCGGGGTTTTCTAGTCGGGCAGCACCGCCAGCGACCAGCACCAGCCGGCAAGTTCGCGGGCGACAGCGACGTTGGCGATCACCGCTGCCTTGCTGCGCAGGTTTAATCCGACCCAGCGGGCATGCAAGCGCTGGTTGCCGGCATGGGCGCGGGCACGGGCCGCGGCCGGGGCCTGATCCCACCGGTGCCTGAGTACCGCTCCGGGCCGGTAGGTACTGCGGTGGTGCCAGGCGGCTTCAACCAGCAACCGCCGCACGTGGCTGTTACCGGTCTTGGTGATCGCGCCCTGCGTGCGGCTGGTCCCGGAGGAATACTCGCTGGGAACCAGCCCCAGATAGGCGCCGATGCTCGCGCCGGTGAAGCGGTCCCAGTCGCCGATCTCGACCGCCAGCGCGAACCCGGTCAACGTCGAGATGCCGCGCAGACATGCCAGCCGTCGCGTCAGCGGGCTGAACTCGCTGTCAGCGGCCAGCGCGGTGATCTTCTCATCGAGGCGGGCACGCCGCGCGGTGGCCAGCACCACCGCCTCGTAGACATCCTCGAACGCGGACTGGGTCGGG
>DASQCE010000180.1:0-14219 GCA_035634855.1 Mycobacterium sp. | reverse complement strand
CGACACGGCCACCGAGGGGGCGAAGCCCTCCGCTGGTGACCCATTCACTGAGGCTCCGAGCGTGCCCGTGCGACTAACATCAACGTCGTGACCCTCAACGTCGTGACCTTAGCCATGACAAAGATATTTGGCGGCACAGCGTCACTCGATGATCAGGAGACCCCAGCTCAAGCACAGTGGTTAGGTCCGGCCTAGTGCTGATCTATCTGACCGTGGCTGCTTGATCGCTGCAACGGCCCCGTTACCCGCATCTGGGATGATGTATGTGATGCAGACGAGTCATAGCTACTTCGCGTACGGGTCCAACCTGTGCGTGCGGCAGATGGCGCGGCGATGCCCCGGTGCGGTCAATCCACGGCCGGCCATGCTGACCGACCACGACTGGCTGATCAACGAGCGCGGGGTGGCCACCGTCGAACCGTTCGACGGCTCCCGAGTGCACGGCGTGGTCTGGCAGGTGACCGACCATGACCTGGCGACCCTGGACAGCGCCGAGGGTGTTCCGTCGCGATACCGCCGCGACCGCCTGACCGTGCACACCGACGACGGACCGTCCGAGGCGTGGGTCTACATCGACCACCGTGTCGATCCCGGCGCGCCGAGACCCGGGTATCTGGAACGCGTCGTCGACGGCGCGGTGCACCACGGCCTGCCGCAGGGCTGGATCGAATATCTGCGGCGCTGGGATCCCTCGCGCTGGCCCATGCACAACAACAGATCGGGTCCGGCTGCGCCGCGGTCACTTTCGGAACTACTGGCCGCTCAGGGAATCATCGAGGACGGCACGCTGCGCTCGCGGTTCGGATTCATGGCGATCCACGGCGGCGGGCTGGAGCAGATGACCGATGTCATCGCCGAGCGGGCCGCCGACGCCGCAGGCGCGTCGGTGTACGTGCTACGCCATCCCGATCGCTATCCGCACCACCTGCCCTCGGCGCGGTACCGCGCGCAGGAGTCCGAACGGCTGGCCGAATTCCTCGACCACGTCGAGGTCGTGGTGTCGCTACACGGCTACGGCCGCATCGGGCGCAGCACCCAGCTGTTGGCCGGCGGTCGCAACCGCGAGCTCGCCGAACACCTGGCGCGTTTTGTCAACGTGCCGGGCTACCAGGTCGTCACGGACCTGAACGCGATCCCGCGCGAGCTGCGGGGTATGCACCCCGACAATCCGGTCAACCGGGTCCGCGGCGGCGGCACCCAACTCGAACTGACACCACGCGTGCGCGGCATCAGCCCAAGAAGTGGGCTGCCGGGCGACGACGGCCTGAGCCCAGCGACATCCAAGTTGGTGCAGGGCCTCGTCGCGACCGCCCGCTCGTGGCAACTAACCTCGGCTTAGTGCGCATCACGATCATCGGTGCCGTTCTCCTCGTCATCACATTGAGCGGCGCCTGCGCGGACGCGCAACCCGCCGCCGGCGTCGACAACGCGCTGAGCCAAGTCGTCGCCCGCGACGAGCTGGCCGGTGGCGTCGCCGTCGTCCGGGACGGCACCGGCATAACGCGATTCTCGGCCGGGTACTCCGACGTCGACACCCGCGCCGGATTCGCGCCGCAGACCCATGTCCGCGCCGCCAGCATCACCAAAACCTTTGTCGCCGCGACGATCCTGCAGCTCGTCGCCGAGGGCAAGCTTGACCTGGACACGTCGATCGAGACGTACCTGCCGGGCCGGATCCGCGGCGAAGGCATCGACGCCAAGGCGATCACAGTGCGTCAGCTGCTGCGCCATCAGAGCGGCCTGCCCGAATACTTCGACGCCGACACCAAGCCACCCGTCGAACCGGTCAGCGGCGACCAGCTGCTCGACGCGGCGCTGACCAGGCGTGCGCAGTTCGCGCCGGGCAGCGCGATCAAGTACACGAACACCAACTACGTCATCGCGGGCCTGCTGCTCGAGAAGCTGACCGGCCACCCCGCTGTCGACGAGATCACCCGACGAATCATCGTGCCGCTCGGGCTGTCCGACACGTACTTCCCCGCACCGGGTGACACCGGGCTGCGTGCGCCGTTCGCGCACGGCTACGAGGTGGTCGACGGGAACCGCAAGGACGCAACGGTGTTCAACGCGTCCGCCGCGGGCATGGCGGGCTCGCTGGTGACTACCAACGAGGACACGTCAGCGTTCATCACCGCGCTCCTCGACGGCCGGGTCGTCCCGCCTGCGCAGCTGCGCGAGATGATGAACACTGTCGACTGGACTGACGCCGGACCGGGCTTCCACTATGGGTTGGGCCTCACCGGCATTGATTTGGAGTGCGGCGTCATGGTGTGGGGCCATGGCGGCGACATCGACGGATACCACAGCCTGATGGCGAAAGGCTTTGCCGGGCCCGCGGTTTCAATCGCGTTCACACAATCACCGCCGGAGACCGACTCCCTCGCCAGCGATCCGCGTGCCGAGGTGCTGAACGCGGTCTATTGCCCGAAGTAGGACGCGGCACAGTCCCGAGCGATAACAGACTCGAATCAGCTTGTGTCGCACGGCCTCACGACCGCGACGGAAGTGAGCTTCTCATGGCCAAGGTTCTCTTCGTGGTGACCGGCGCGAGTTACTGGACGCTCAAAGATGGCACCCGACACCCGACCGGGTATTGGGCCGAGGAGTTCGCCGCCCCCTACAGCGCACTCGGTGGCGCCGGGCATGAAGTCGTGGTGGCCATCCCGGCGGAGTGGTGGCCCAGGTCGACGTGATGAGCCTGCGGCCATCGATGGCTGGCGGTGAACAGATCGCCCGCGACCTGGAGGATATCCTGCGCTCCGCAGAAGAGTTGCGCAGACCGATCGAACTGGCTGACGCCCGCTTGGAGGATTACGACGCCGTGTACTACCCCGGTGGCCACGGTCCCATGGAGGACCTGTGGAAGGACGCCGACTCGGGCAGACTGCTGACCGCGGCCCTTGCGTCGGGCAAGCCGCTGGCCATCGTCTGCCACGCACCGGTGGCCATCCTGGCCACCCGACGCAACGGCTTGTCACCGTTTGCCGGCTACCGTGTCACGGCGTTCACCAACGACGAAGAAGACGCGGTCGGCTTGCGGGAAAGAGCTTTCTGGACGGCCGAGGACGAGTTAGTCAAACTGGGCGTCGACTTCACCCGCGGTGAGATTTGGAAGCCCTACACCGTCGTGGACCGCAATCTGTACACCGGTCAGAACCCAGCCTCCGCCGCGCCGCCGGTCGAGGAAATCCTGAAGGTCCTCAAGTAGACGCTGCCGCGCGACGCCCGCAAGCATTAGACAGCAGGTTGCTCACTCCTCCACCTGCAGAACGGGCGTCGGCCTTTGGAACCCGCGCGTCACCCACAACAGCCACACGAACCCGACGGCAAGCCAGATCAATCCGACCTCCAGCGCGAGAGCAGACAGGCTTGTCCACAACCAGACGGTCAAGGCGAAGCCGATCAACGGCAGCACGAGGTTGTTCACGAAGCCACCACCGCCACGGTCGCCCTCGTCGACGAAGTAATGCTTGATCACGGTGAGGTTGACAGCCGAAAAGGCCACCAGTGCACCAAAACTGACGATCGAGGCCAGGTCTGCCAGATCAATCCAGATCGCACCCAGCGAGATCACCGAAACCACGAGGATCGCGTAGGTCGGGGTGGTGAATCGCGGTGGAATGTGACCGAACACCCGTCGCGGCAGAATGCCGTCGCGGCCCATCGCGTACAGGATCCGGGCGACCGAGGCCTGGGAGGTGATCGCGGAGCCGAGCGCACCGGCGACGTAGGCGGCGGTGAAGAAGGTTTCCAGGAACTTTCCACCTGCAGTCGTCATGACATCCAGCGCGCCCGAGTCGACGTTGGCGAAATCGTTGGACGGGAACACCAACTGCGACACGAACGAGAGCACGACGAACATGACACCGGCCGTGATCGTCGCGATCATGATGGCGCGCGGCACGCTGCGGGTCGGTTCGTTGGCCTCCTCCGACAGCGTCGACACCGCGTCGAAGCCGAGGAACGACAGGCACAGAATCGCCGCACCCGCGAGCACCGGGTTCAACCCGGGCGCACTGCCGTCGCCTCTCAGCGGTGCCATCAGATCGACTGTGCCGCTGTGCGATAACGTCACGACGGCCAGCACGAGGAACACCACGATGAACACCGCCTGCATCGCGATGATCAACATATTGGCCCGCGCCACCGAGACGATACCGATTATGTTGAGCACCGTCACGATGGCGATCGTGATGAGGACGAACACCCATGGCGGCACGGCGGGAATTGCGGCGTTGAGGTAGATGCCGATGACGAGATAGTTCAGCATCGGCAGGAACAAGTAGTCCAGCAGAAGCGACCATCCGGCGAGGAATCCGATCGGTGGGCCGAAGGTTCGCTGCGTGTATGCGTACGTCGAACCCGCCACCGGGTATGCGGCGGCCATCCGCGCGTACGAGCGAGCGGTGAACACCATGGCCGCCAATGTCACCAGGTACGACACCGACAGCCGGCCGCCGCTGGTCTGAGTGACGATCCCGTAGGTGGTGAACACCGTGAGCGGCACGATGTACACCAGGCCGAAAAGCACTAGCGCCGGCACGCCCAGAACGCGGCGCAGGTGACCTTCGCCAGGCCCGGTGGGCCGCGGGGTGGCAGCAGGGGTATCCGACGGCGCTGTCGACATGGCAATCCCTTTCAACCTGTGGCCGTGTAAACCGACCTTCCTGACAGATACGTGGCACGGATGCGGACATCCGGAAGCTCGAGCGGCGGCGTCGCACGCGGATCTGAGGCCAACCACACCAGATCGGCGCTCGCGCCGGGCGTGATTGTGCCCCATTGCCCTTCGGCGAAGGCCTGCTTTGCCACTCCCGCGGTGTAGGCGCTCAGTGCCCGCTCGACATTGAGGAGCTCCTGCGGCGTCCACCCACCGCGTGACACCGCGATGGCGATCCCGTCCAACGGCGCGCCAGATGACACCGGCCAGTCGGAGCCGAACGCCAGCGGCGCTCCCGACTCGTCGAGGCTGTGCATGCGGTACTGCTTGTCGCTGCGGTCGGGCCCGAGCCGCGGGATGGTCAGCTCGACCATCAGCGGATCCAGTTGTGCCCACAGCGGTTGCATGTTGGGGATCACGCCCAATGCGGCGAAGCGGTCCAGGTCGGTATCGTCGACCAGCTGCGCGTGCGCGATCACCGGTCGCCGGTCGCGCGGTCCGTTGGTGGCGACGGCATGCTCGATCGCATCCAGCGCCTGGCGTGCGGCCGCATCGCCGATTGCGTGGATGTGGATCTGGAACCCGAGTTCGTCGACGGCGCGTGCCGCGTCGGCGAGGTTGTCCCAAACCTGCATGCCGTGGTTGTGAAGCGAGCCGCAGTACGGCGCCAGCAGTGCCCCGGTTTCGTTCTCGATGACCCCGTCGGCGAAGAACTTGACGGTATTGGCGGTGAGCAGCGGCGAGGCTATCTCGTGGACGCGGCGACGCGCGTCGACGAAGTGGTCGAGTTGGGCGTCGAAGTAACGGGGGTCGGCGTAGAGGCCGAGGTTGAACCGGAGGTCGAGCGCGTCTTGGCGGGCGGCGTCGATGTAGGTGTCGACGTCGGCAGGCTCCACCCACGCGTCCTGTACCCAGGTCACACCGGCCGCCAAGTAGTATTCGGCGGCCGTGCGCAGTGCCCCGACGCGCACCTTCGGATCGTGCTCCGGCACCACCTTGTACAGCAGGTCGACGGCGCCCCACTCGCGTAGCGTGCCCAGCGGCGAACCATCCTCGCGGCGCGGAATCTCGCCGAGCACCGGATCCGGGGTATCGGCGGTGATCCCTGCCCGCTCGAGCGCAACGCTGTTGCACCACACCGTGTGGTAGTCCCACGCCCGCAGCACGACGGGCCGGTCGGCGACCGCAGCGTCGAGCCAGCGCGCGTCGAACAGCCCGCCAGAAGCCATGCTGCTCTCGTAGGAGGCGCCGACGATCCACTCGTCGTCGGGATGCTCGACGGCGAATCTCTTCACCTCGGCGACGATCTCGTCGACCGACTTGCACTGCCGCACCTGCGGCCCGACCGCCTCGAGGCCACCGGGCAGCGGGTGGGCGTGTCCGTCGCCGAAGGACGGCATCAGGAAGCCGCCGCCGAGGTCGACCTCCTCGCCTCCCTTGGCTTGTGCGTGTGCGGCTTCGCCGACGGCCTGCACCGCTCCGTCGATGACCAGCAGCGCGTCGGTGGTCTGCCCGTTGACGCCGGTCCAGATCGTTCCGCCGCGAAAGAACGTCGAAGACACCGGGGGAACGTACCGCACCAATCCGCCCGCCGTGCGGTTCCGAATACCTGGCATGGAACGGATGCATTCCTTAGAACGCTCTGTCGCCGTCATCGGCAGTGGTGTGGCCGGCTTGGTCGCCGCGTACGCGCTGTCGGCGCGTGACCGGGTCACCCTCTTCGAGGCCGACACCCGCATCGGCGGGCACGCGCACACCCACTACATCGACAGGGGCGACGGCTCCATCGTGGGCGTGGACACCGCCTTCCTGGTGCATAACGACCGCACCTACCCGACGCTGTGCCGGCTGTTTGCGGAGCTAGGCATCGCCACCAAGGAAACCGACATGTCCATGTCGGTGCGCGACGACGGCAGTGGGCTGGAGTACGCCGGGGCACGGGGCATCGGTGGGCTGTTTCCGTCGTGGTCGTCGCTGGGCCGGCCGCGGTACTTGCTGATGCTGACCGAGGTCAAGCGCTTCCACGCGGCGGCGACCCGGCTGCTGCAGACCGACGCCGACGGCGCGACGCTCGGCGCGTTCCTGGACCGGCACGGATTCTCCAGTTACTTCATCGACCATTTCATGACACCACTCGTCGCGGCGGTGTGGTCGTGCCCGCCGGGAGAGACGATGCGCTACCCGGCGCGCTACCTGTTCATGTTCCTCGAGCACCACGGCATGCTGTCGGTGCTCGGCTCGCCGACGTGGCGGACCGTGGTCGGTGGCTCGGCCAACTACGTCGAGGCCATCCTCAACCGGATCGACGAGGTACGCGCAGGCGACCCGGTGACGTCGGTGCAAAGGTTCGCCGACGGGGTTCAGATAACCGCGGGCGCCACACGGATTTTCGATGCCGCCGTGATCGCGACCCATCCCGATCAGGCGCTGCTGATGCTCGCCGAACCGACCGCGGCCGAACGTGCCGTGCTCGGCTCGATTCCCTACTGCACCAACCACGCCCAGCTGCACACCGACGAATCCGTGTTGCCCCGCCACCGCCGGGCCAGGGCGTCATGGAACTATCTCGTCGCACCGAACAACGACGGCGTGCTGGTCACCTATGACGTCACCCGCCTGATGCGACTCGATGGGCCACGGCGATTCCTCGTGACCCTCGGCGGGCGCGATCACGTCGACCCGGCGACGGTGCTGACCGAGATGACCTACAGCCACCCGATGTACACCCCGGAGTCGGTTGCCGCGCGACAACTTCTGCCGACCCTGGACGACGACCGGGTGGCGTTTGCCGGCGCGTACCACGGCTGGGGCTTCCATGAGGACGGCGCCGCGTCGGGTCTGCGCGCGGCGCGCCGCCTTGGTGCCCAATGGCCCACGGCTGCACGCAGAGCCGAGGCGGTGGCGTGTTGACCCCGGCGCTGTACCGGACCCGGATCACGCACCTGCGCCGCGCTCCGGTACACCACTACTTCGAACACACCGGCTACAGCTGGTACGTCGACATCGACCGGCTGCCACAGCTGCCGCGCTGGCTGCGCCCGTTCGCCAGGTTCGACGCCCGCGACCACCTTGACGGCGCGCCGAACGACTCACTGCGGCAACGCATCGACGCCTTCCTCGCCGAGCGTGGCATCGACCTGCGCGGAGGCCGAATTACCGCGCTGATGCAGGCCAGGGTGCTTGGCTACGTGTTCAACCCGTTGACTTTGTATTGGTGCCACGACGCCAACGGCGTCCTGCGCCACGTCGTCGCCGAAGTACACAACACCTACGGCGGCAGGCACGCCTACTTGCTGCCGCCCGACAACGACCGACCGGCAATGGTGCGCAAGAGGCTCTACGTGTCACCGTTCAACGACGTCGACGGCTACTACCTGGTTCGGGCCCCGCTGCCGGATGCCGAACTCGACGTGCGGATCTCGCTGCACCGTGACAATCAGCCGGCGTTCGTCGCCACCATGCGCGGCAGCAGGCGGAACGCAGGCATCGGCGAGCTGCTCAGGCTGCAGCTCGTCGCGCCGCTGGCACCTCTGATGGGCGCCATCGGAATCCGAGTTCAGGGGATAACGCTATGGCTGCGACATGTTCCCGTCGTAGCGCGCCCGGAAACCGCCGAGAAGGAAAGGGTCGACCAGCTGTGACGATTGAGACCACGGAAATCGGTTCGACGGCAATCGATTCCGACCGCTGGCCGGATGTGGCTCGAGTGCCCCGCCGCGGGCTCAGCGCCGTGATTGCTGATCGGTTGGCCCGTCGCGCGGCCGCGCGGCTACCGGTGCGGCTGGTCTATCCCGACGGCATGGTCGTCGGCGCCGCCGACCCGACGCTGCCGACCATGGTGATCCACCAACCGGGCGCGTTCGCCCGCAGGATCGGCCGCTACGGCCTGATCGGATTCGGCGAGTCCTACATGGCGGGCGAGTGGAGCTCCGACGACCCCGTCGGACTGCTCAACGAGTTCGCCAAATCCGTCAACGAGCTTATTCCTCTTGCGTTGCAACGACTTCGTCCCCTTGCCGTCGTACGGCCTCCGAGTTCCCAGCACAACAGCCGAGCCCAGGCTCGCCGCAACATCGCCGATCACTACGACCTCTCCAACGAACTGTTCGCGGAGTTCCTCGACGAGACCATGACCTACTCCAGTGCGCTATTCGAGGCGCTGCCCGCGTCCCCGGCCGACCTGCCCGGTGCACAGCGACGCAAGATCGACCGCCTGCTGGACGCCACGCGCGTCGGTCCCGGCAGCCGCGTACTTGAGATCGGCACGGGATGGGGCGAACTGTGCCTGCGCGCGGCGGCGCGGGGCGCGCGCGTACGGTCCATCACCCTGTCGGCTGAGCAGCAGCGCCTGGCCAAGCAGCGGGTGGCGGCGGCCGGGCTGTCGGATCGCGTCGACATCGACCTCTGCGACTACCGCGACGTGGACGGGCGCTACGATGCCGTGCTGTCGGTGGAGATGATCGAGGCGGTCGGCTACCGGTTCTGGCCGACGTACTTTCAGACTCTGGACCGGTTGGTGGTTCCTGGCGGCCGGATCGCGATCCAGGCCATCACCATGCCGCACGAACGAATGCTCGCTACCCGCAACACGTACACCTGGATCCAGAAGTACATCTTCCCCGGCGGCATGCTGCCCTCGACGGAGGCGATCATGTCGATCACCGAACGGCACACCCGGTTGCGCACTGTGGACATGTACTCGCTGCAACCGCATTACGCCGAGACGTTACGGCTGTGGCGGCAGCGATTCGTCGAACGCCGGGATGCGGTGGCGGCGTTGGGTTTCGACGAGGTTTTCCACCGGATGTGGCAGCTGTACTTGGCATACTCCGAGGCGGGTTTCTCCTCCGGTTATCTCGACGTGTACCAATGGACCTTCGCATCCTCGGGAAGTGGCCGATGAACTACCACAATTTCGGTGGAGTCTCTGCAGCATCGGTGGCGATTCTGGTGGTGGTGCACGGCATCACCTTCCTGATCGGCCGGCGGGTCGGGCGCTACAACGTCGTCGACGCCGCGTGGGGCGTCGGGTTCGTCGCGGTCGCCGCCGTCGCCGCGGGAGTCGGCACCGGTGATCTGTTCAGGCGGGTCCTGCTGCTGATTCTGGTGGCGGTGTGGGGTGTCCGGCTGGCTTGGCACATGATCGTCAAGTCAGCGGGTAAAGGCGAGGACCCCCGCTACCGCGACCTGCTGCGCGGCGACTTCTCCGCCGGTCACGTGTTGCGCAAGGTGTTCGCCGTCCAGGCGGCGGCGACCTGGTTTGTCTCGCTGCCGCTGCAGGTTTCGGCGGTGTTGGGTGCGACTCCCCGGCTGTTGCTGCCGGTGCTCATCGCCGGCGTGGCGCTGTGGGTCGTCGGCGTGCTCTTCGAGGCCGTCGGCGACCATCAGTTGCGTCGCTTCAAGGCCGACCCTGCCAACAAGGGCGTCATCATGGACCGCGGCCTGTGGGCGTGGACCAGGCATCCCAACTACTTTGGCGATGCCTGCGTCTGGTGGGGGCTGTGGCTGGCCAGCATCGCGGCGTGGGTCTCGTTGCTCACCGTGCTCTCACCGGTACTGATGACCTACTTCCTTGTCTACGCCACGGGTGCGAAGCTCACCGAGCAATACATGCGCAACCGGCCTGGATTCGCCGAATATCGTTCGCGCACATCATTTTTCGTTCCAACGCCGCCCAAATCGCGATTACCATGACGATATTGACGCCGGTGGCTAGGCTACCGCTCGTGACCACCGAACTCGACGCGTTGTTGCGCCAGGTGGCCCGCCGCGATGTCGATGCGTTCGCCACCTTCTACGACCGCACCCGGGCCAGGGTGTTCGGCCTGGTCACCCGCGTTTTGCGCGACCCCGGCTACAGCGAGGAGACCACGCAGGACATCTACCTGCAGGTGTGGCGCACTGCGGACAGTTACGATCCGTCCGCCGGCTCGCCGCTGGCGTGGCTGATGACGTTGGCGCACCGGCGCGCGGTGGATCGGGTGCGCTCGGAGCAGGCGGCCAGCCAGCGTGAGTCGCGCTACGGCGCCGCCAACGTCGATCCGCCGTCGGATCAGGTAGCCGATTCGGTGATCCTGCGCGACGAGCGCCGCCAGGTGGCCGACTGCCTCGGCTCGCTGACCGACGCACAACGCGAGTGCATTCAGCTCGCGTACTACGACGGGCTGACGTATGTCCAAGTGTCGGAACGGTTGTCGGCGAATCTTGCGACGATCAAGTCACGGATGCGCGACGCCATTCGCGGCCTGCGCAGGTGTCTGGGGATGACATGACCGAGCCGAATGATCCCGACCTGATCGCCCTCGCGACGCCGTACGCGCTGCACGCGGTGTCTGAGACTGAGCTCGCCGACATCGAGCGACGCGTCTCCGCCGCTCCCCCGGACGTCGCGCAGGCCTTCGATGACGAAGTCCGCGCCGTGCGAGAAACCATGGCGGCGGTGTCGGCGGCCACCGCCGTCGAGCCGCCGCACCAGCTGCGGGACCGACTGCTGACCGAAGTGAGCAGCGATCCAGTGCGGGTGTTGCGCCCGAAACGCTGGCAGACCATCGTGCTGGCCGCCGCGGCGGCGCTGGTCATCGGGCTCGGTGCGCTCGGGGTGGGAATGGCGTTGCGGCCGACACCCAGCCCGTCGACCGCCGAGCAGGTGTTCGCCGCTCCCGATGTGCGGACTGTGTCCGGCCCGATTCCGAGCGGCGGCACAGCGACGGTGGTGTTCTCCCGCGAGAAGAACGCCGGCGTGCTGGTGATGAACAATGTCGCACCGCCGCGGCCGGGAACCGTCTACCAGATGTGGCTGATCGACGCCAAGGGTCCGCACTCGGCCGGGACGATGGACGCCAAGAACGTCGCGCCGTCGACCACCGCGGTCTTGCCCGATCTCGGTGACTCGCAGACGCTGGCGTTCACCGTCGAACCCCCGGGTGGTTCAGCGCAGCCCACCAGCGCACCTTTCGCCAAGTTGCCGTTGGTCTAGGACAGAGTCGCCGCAGCCAACTCGGCGATGACGTCGTTCACGTCATGCCGGCTGCGCCATGCTCGGCGTTGACGCATCGCGCCGTTGCCTTCGTCGTCGACGCGCGCCACCTCGGTGACCACCATGTCGTAATCGCCGACGGCTTCGAGCGCCGGCCGGACATGCTCGACCAAGTGCTCCAACAACTTTCGCGCGGACACCGGTCCGTGGGTTTCGAGCAGATCGATCGCCTCGCCGTCGAGACCGTCACGCGCGGACTTCCAGTACGCCGCCTTGAGCGCGTGTGGACTCAGCGGCGGAGTCGGCTCGCCGCATCGTTCATCGTTGAGCGCCGTCATCACGCTGGCGCGGATCAGTGTGGCCAGCAGCACGGTGTCGGCGACCGTCGCCGGCACATCGGCGACACGCACCTCGACCGTCGGGAACTTGGCCGACGGGCGCACGTCCCAATAGACCATGCCGTCATCGAGCGCCGCCCCGGCGCGCTGCAACATCCGCACCATCCCGTCGTACTCGTCGACGGAGTCGAAATGCGGTGGCGGACCGGCGCTGGGCCATCGCGCCCACACGATGCTGCGCCAGCTGGCGTAGCCGGTATCCGCGTTGCGGTACACCGCCGAGTTGGCGCTCAGCGCCAGGAACAGCGGCAGCCATGGCCGTAGCCGGTTGCTGACCCGGATACCGGCCTCGCGGCTGGGCACCGCGACGTGCACGTGGGCTCCGCACACGCCCTCCTCTGCGACCATCCCGAACTTGTCGGCGATCTCGCGGTAACGAGGGGTGTCGGTGATGGGGAAGTCGTGCTGCCGCGTGGGTGGCAGCGCGGCCGCGAGCAGTTGCGCGCCGTTGGCTTTGGCGGCTTCGGCGGCGATGCTGCGCAGCCGGGTCAACTCCTTGCGAAGTGCGTCGCTCCCGCCGACGACCTCGCTGGTGGTCTCGACCTGACAGCTGCTCAGCTCGAGCTGGAGCTTGACGCCGTGCTCGGCGGCATGGGCGGCCACAGCCTTGTTCTCGGCGACCGGTTCACCGGTCGTCGGGTCGGCGAGAAGGAACTCTTCCTCGACGCCAAAGGTGGGATGGCTGGCCATGGTCTGAACATTGAGCCGGCCCGTCGGAGCGCTCACGACGGGCCGGATCCGGCGGAAGTCTTTCTGTTGTGGACGTCGGGTCTCGAACTCGGCGGATCAGGGTTGCCCGATAGTGGCGGCCGCCAAACATTGCGATCGGCTGCATACCATCTGGGGATGGTCAAGGACTTCCGGTTCGGTTTGGGTCTGCACGACGCGCGGTCGCGGGCGAAGGTTCAGGATGCTGCGCGCCGGGCGGAGGAATTGGGCTTCGACGTGCTGCACGTGCCCGACCACCTCAGGGCGCCTGCGCCGTTTCCGGCGCTGATGTCGGCGGCCGCGGCCACGAGCACGCTGCGACTCGGAACGTTCGTCCTCAACGCGGGGTTCTACAAGCCGGCGTTGCTCGCCCGGGATGTCGGCGCCATGCGCGATCTCACCGAGGGGCGATTCGAGCTCGGGCTGGGCACGGGATATGTGCGCGAGGAGTTCGAGGCAGCCGAGCTGCCGTACCCCAGCGCGCGCGAGCGGATCGACCACATGCAGCACGTCATCGAGTACATGCGCGAGCACCTGCCCGATGTGCCGATTTTGATCGCGGGCAATGGCGACCGACTGCTGACCGTCGCGGCGCGGCACGCCGATATCATCGGCTTCACCGGAGGCGACCGGCCACCCGGCGATGATGATCCGCTCGCCGAACGGATCGAGTTCGTCCGCAACGCCGCAACTGACCGGTTCGACGAGTTGGAGTTGAACGTCGCGATCACGGCGATGCCCATCGATGGTTCCGGAATGCCGGACCTGAAGATCCCCCGCCGCTTCCTGCCCCACCTGACCGACGAGGAACTGCTGCGACACCCGGGGGTCCTGTCCGGGTCGACGCGCGACATGGCCGACCGGATCCGCGGCTATCGGGACACCTACGGGGTCAGCTACATCATCGTTCAGGCGCCGCACGCGGAGGTCTTCGCGAAGGTGATGGCCGAGCTGCGCTGAACCGCAGGTTTGATTTCGTGCTAGCGGGGAACGGCAGGCCGTCATGGACCTCAGGACAGCGATAGCAGATCCCGCGAGGGCTGACGCCAGGATGCTGGACCGCGCGCAGGGTGTATTGATCGCGTTGCGGCGCTGCACGGTGGATGCTGCGTTCGAGGAAATCGGCAGGGCGTCGAAGCGTCATCGGGGTGCCCAGGTTGCGCATCGCCGCGGCGCTGGTCGCGCTGGCTCAGGATTCGCCGATCGAAGACGCCGCTACGGCCGCCGCCCGCTACGAGTGGGCCCGCTGTTCGAGCAGGTCAGCCCGTGATCGAACGCTTCATGGCCTTCGCCCGCTGGGTGCGGGCCCGTTATCCGGACTGGGCGCCGGCAAGGGGACACATCGTCCTGGTCGCACTGTGCGGGCGTAACGAACCGCTTTCGGTAAGCTCCGAGCGGGTCAAGCCCTCGTAGCTCAGGGGATAGAGCACGGCTCTCCTAAAGCCGGTGTCGCAGGTTCGAATCCTGCCGGGGGCAC
>DASQCE010000179.1:0-8615 GCA_035634855.1 Mycobacterium sp. | reverse complement strand
TTTGCGTCGGCGACCTATCCCGAGTTCCAGGCGACGATCACCCACCTCCGCGACGTGCTCGGCGACGATAGGTACGAATCACTTGCACGCGTCGGAGCCGACATGACCAACGCTGCACGTGCGAACTATGCACTCGATCAGATCGACCTGGCCCGCGCAGCGCACACATAGACACGAGCGTGCGCAAAGTGCTCACAAATTGCGGCGTGTCGTGTGCAGACACGCACGCTCGCGGTAGTGAAGCGAGCTAGTCGGCTTCGGCCAGGCGATGCTTCAGCGCGTCGAACTCATCCTTGATGCCGGTCGGCAGCTTCTCGCCGACGAACTCGAACCACTCCTCGATCTGAGGCAGTTCTTCACGCCACTCGTCGGCGTTCACCGCAAGAGCCTCATCGACGTCGGCGGCATCGACGTCGAGGCCCTCGAGGTCGAGATCGTCGGCGGACGGCACGATGCCGATCGGCGTGGTGGAGCCGTTGGCCTTGCCCTCGACGCGCTCGATGACCCACTTCATCACGCGGCTGTTCTCGCCGAATCCCGGCCACAGGAAGCGGCCGTCGTCGCCGCGGCGGAACCAGTTGACGAAGAAGATCTTCGGCATCTTGGACTCGTCGGAGTTCTTGCCGATGTCGATCCAGTGCGCGAAGTAGTCGCCGACGTTGTAGCCGAGGAACGGCAGCATCGCCATCGGGTCACGTCGGACGGTGCCGACCTTGCCTTCGGCGGCCGCGGTCTGCTCGGAACCCAGCGTGGCGCCGATGAACACACCGTGCTGCCAGTCACGGGCTTGCGTCACCAGCGGGACCGTAGTCTTGCGGCGGCCACCGAACAGGATCGCCGAGACCGGCACGCCCTGCGGGTCGTCCCACTCCGGGGCCAGCGTGGGGCACTGCGACATCGGCGTGCAGTAACGCGAGTTCGGATGGGCGGCCTTGCTTTCCGTCTCACGCAGGATCCAGTCGTTGCCCTTCCAGTCGATGAGGTGGTCGGGTTCGCCCTCCAGGCCCTCCCACCACACGTCGTTGTCGTCGGTCAGCGCGACGTTGGTGAAGACAGTGTTGCCGGCCTGGATGGTCTTCATCGCGTTCGGGTTGGACTTCCAGTTGGTGCCGGGCGCGACGCCGAAGAAGCCGAACTCGGGGTTGACCGCATACAGCCGGCCGTCCTTGCCGAACCGCATCCAGGCGATGTCGTCACCGACCGTCTCGGCGCGCCAGCCCGGGATCGTCGGCTGCAGCATCGCGAGGTTGGTCTTGCCGCACGCCGAGGGGAATGCGGCGACGACGTAGTAGGCCTTGTTCTCCGGCGAGATCAGCTTGAGGATCAGCATGTGCTCGGCGAGCCAGCCCTCGTCGTGGGCCATCGCCGAGGCAATCCGCAGCGAGTAGCACTTCTTGCCCAGCAGCGCGTTGCCGCCGTAGCCGGACCCATAGCTCCAGATCTCGCGGGTCTCCGGGAAGTGGCTGATGTATTTGGTGTCGTTGCAGGGCCAGGGCACGTCCTTCTGGTCGGGCTCCAGCGGCGCACCGATCGAGTGCAGCGCCTTGACGAAGAAGCCGTCGGTGCCCATCTTGTCCAGCGCGGCCTGGCCCATCCGGGTCATCGTGCGCATGGACACGACGACGTATTCGGAGTCGGTGATCTCGACACCGAGCTTGGGATCCTCGGCCCCGAGCGGGCCCATGCAGAACGGCACTACATACATGGTGCGTCCGCGCATGGAGCCGCGGTACAGGTCGGTCATGATCTGGCGCATATCGGCGGGGTCCATCCAGTTGTTGGTAGGACCGGCGTCGATCTCACGCTCGGTGCAGATAAACGTGCGCGATTCCACGCGCGCAACGTCCGACGGGTCGGACAGCGCGAGGTAGGAGTTCGGCTTCTTCTGTTGGTTGAGTCGCGTGAACGTGCCCGCCGCTTCAAGTTGATCGCACAGTCGCGCGTTCTCTTCGTCAGAGCCGTCAGCGAAGACCACCCGGTCCGGCTGCGTCAGCTCCGCGACCTCGGAGACCCAGGCGAGTAACTCCTTATGCTTAGTCGGTGCGGTGTCCAGACCTGGAATGGTCGCTGCTGTCATCAAAACTCTCCTGCGTAGGTTTCTGCCAGGACGCAGGCCCCGATAGCGCCAACCAAGCCACAAGGACAGCGCCTTCGGTCGTCCCTCTATTGAGGTTAACGTGGGTGACATAGGCGCGGGGAATCGGGAGTATGTCCGATCACTCACAGGAACGATTCAGATAAACATTCTTCCCGGTTTTCCGATCCAGTTCGCGTGGCTAATTTTTCTGCTGCCGGTTTCGAGACCGATATCGGAGCGCCAGCAAACCTTATCCGGGACGGCTGTCTACGACAACGCCGGATCCGAGCCGGTCCTCGCTTTGGCGGACCTAGAGCCGTACAACTCGGTGCGCACAGCGTCGAGCGCCTGCTGCAGCGGCGGCACCCGGCGGTCCCGAACCACTGCGGCCTTGGCAGTGGCGACCGCATGCTCGCGCAGTTCGGCGTCGATTTCCGCGACGCGATCCGCGGCCGTGGCGCCTTCGGCTTCGTCGCGAGCGGCCAAGTCGGAAGTGAGCGTCGTTTCGGCGGCCAGCACCCGAGTAGCCACCCGCTCCTCGACCGTGGAACGCAGCGTGGCGGCGACGTCGGTGACCCACCGGTCCAGCACGGCGCGGTCGTGCAGCAGCCCACGAATGCCCACCACCCAGACCGTGACCAGAAGGCCTACCAGACCGCCTGCCGCCAGTCCCGCGATGGTCAGCCCCGGCGCGAGGCCCGCGCACAGGCGCGTCACGGCAAGCGCGACGCCGAACCCGAAGCCGGCGCCGAGGATCATCGTGAGCTGCGTCTCCAGCCGCCGGGACTTCAGCGGCGGCTGGGAGAACTCCGGCGCCCTCAGCGGCGGTGGCTGTTCGGGCGCGGACAAGCCCAGTTCGGTTGCGGCATCCCCGAGGTGTTTGGTGATGCCTTCGTCCGCCTCGTCGACGACCTCTTCTGCGCGGGTACGCACATACGACTCGAACTCGCCGAGCCTGCGTCGCCTCATACTTGAGGCGTCTTCGGCCAGTTCGGCACGCACCGACGTGCAGCGGTTGCGGCCGAAATGGGTCAGCTGCACTCGCGCCTGCTGGATCTGGCTGCGCAGCGCGATGGTGCGTTCGGTCTTCGACAACCGCCGCGCACGCAGGATGTCGTCGCGGTTCTTGCGCAGCGCGGTTACCCGCGCCTGACGGTCGGCTCCAGCGGCGTCGGCCCGATAGCGGTCGATTCCGTCATCCAGCCTGACTTCCCACGCGCGCAAGCGGTTTCGACGCTGTACATCGGGGTCGGCCAGCCGCTGCCGGAGCACGCCGACCAGTTCGTCGAGCCGTGGCTCGCCCAGATCCGGTGCAGCCGCGGCCCCTACCCACTCGACGTGCTGATAGCGCGGCGCGCGTGCGGCGAGTTGAGTCCGGTCGACCGCCAACACCTCGCGCCAGTTGCGGTGCGCGTCGATCTTCGCCACCACGCCGATGACCAGATCGGTGTTTATTGCCGCGAGATCGACGAGCGCACAATCGGATTCGGTCAGCCGAGCAATCGCGGACACCACGAACACCACCGCGGCGGGGGCGTGGGCGGTGCCCAGTTCGTCGGCCTCGACAAAGGTGTGTTCGGGCAACCGCTCTCGCAGCACGTCGATAAGGCTCGTGGTGCCCCCCAGCCACGGGCCCGTGACGAGCACCACATCGCGGCTCTCCACACCCGGTGAACTCAGCCCGGGATCGACGGCCGCCACCACAGCGTCCGCCGCGGCTACCGGGTCGGTCACCGGACCCGCCCGAGCAGACGCAGTGAACCCCTTGCGATGTCGGCGCCGCAGCTGCGGTGGAGGGCGCTGACAGGACCCCGGCTGTAGCGCCGCCAGTGCACGGCGCGGCGCAGATGTGCTGCCGCGTCGTCGCCCCGGTCCACCTCAACTCCTGCCGCCTCGACCACGTCGACCGCAGCCGCCATCATGGCCAGGACGGTCGCGTCGGTCGACAGAAAATGCGTTAGTCGATCGTCGTCGGATTGCATTGCGAGAGAATGTAATTCGGTGATCGTCGACCGCAGCCGCCGGTAGCGCACCGGCGCACCCGCCGCCTCGATGTGCTCGACGACCCTGTCGAGAAGGCTGGCCTGCCGCAGCACCGTCGGCACCGTCGCGTCGTCGGCGCCCTCGCCGAGCGCCAGGACGGCACAGGCGATGCCGAACCTGTCCAACATGGAGAGTAGCCGCTGACGAAGTTCGGGCCGCAACGAATGTCCGGTGCCCACGAACGCGTCTGTCGACGTCAGATCCGCAGGCTCGGTGACCAGCACGCGCAGCGCCGTCATCAGCTCGTCATCCAGGTGCGCCGTGGCGAGCAAGCCGACCATCGGAACAGTCGGCACCCCAGTCAGCGCACGGCAGTCGGCGGCGCGGCGATGAGCCCGAACCAACGGGCCACCGTCGCCGAGACCCGTCAGGTCGGCTTTGTTCAGCACCATCACGATCGGCCGGTCGGCGTCCGCGAGCCGGGCATGGTCCTCGGGCTTGAGTGTCTCCGCGATCACCAGGACGTGTAAATCCGCGGCCGGCGCATCGGGTGTCACCGTCACCCCCGACTCGGCCAGCGCCGCCTCGACCGTGCCGCGCCCCACCCCGTCACGACCCAGCACAGCAATGCGGAGCGGAGCAGCAATACGAACGATTATCGACGTCAACCGCGCATTTTGGCTCTGCTCAGCGAATCGCGTCAGCGCATCGACGAAAATCTGGTGGCCTTCCGTTAACCCCACCCGAGTGAAAACCCGGTCCCCACGGTGATTGTTGGCCTAAATGTTGGCACCTCCGCGGGCACATCGCGAACGGTTGTCCCCAGTACCAGTCGAAGGCAACTGTTGGGTATCAATCTGTACCACGATGCGGGTACTCGACCCTTGATGAGCGACCATGGACGGATGCAAACGCCCAGGCCGGATGTCGCCGAGCCGCATTTGCATCCCCGCGTCACCAGCTTCCGTATCCGGCGCTCGACGCTCTCCGGGGGTCAACAGGCCACGTGGGAGCGGTTGTGGCCTGAGATGGGTATGCATGCGCGCGACGCCGACGGGCCCGCGCCGCAACTGGACACCGAGTCCTGGTTCGACCGGTCGGCGCCGGTGGTGCTGGAGATCGGCAGCGGAACCGGCGTCTCGACGCTTGCCATGGCGCAGGCCGAGCCGCACCTCGACGTGGTCGCGGTGGAGGTGTACCGGCGCGGGCTGGCCCAGCTGCTCAGCGCCATCGACCGCGAGGGCGTCACCAACATTCGTCTAGTCCGCGGCGACGGTGTTGACGTGCTCGAGCACATGTTTGGGCCGGATTCGTTGACCGGCGTGCGGGTGTTCTTCCCCGACCCTTGGCCCAAGGCGCGCCACCATAAACGCAGGCTGCTGCAGCCGGCGACCATCGCGCTTATCGCCGATCGACTGCGTCCTGGCGGCGTGCTGCACACCGCCACCGATGACGCCGGCTACGCGGAACAGATCGCGGAGGTTGGCGATGCCGAACCGCGGCTGCGCCGTGTCACCGCATCGGACTCGCTGCCGATCTCGGTGCAGCGGCCCGTCACCAAGTACGAAGGTAAAGCCCAGCGCGCGGGCAGCGCCGTTGCCGAATTGCTCTGGGAGAAACAGCCGTGAGCCTCACTGAAGACATCCCGCATATAGAAGATGTAAACCCGCCGCCGGTGACACCGGCCGAGACCACCGCCCGGGTGCTGCTGGTGTGGGACGCACCCAACCTGGACATGGGCCTCGGCTCGATCCTTGGCGGCAGGCCCACCGCCGCGCACCGGCCCCGGTTCGACGCCCTTGGCCGATGGCTGCTGTCACGCACGGCCGAGCTGTCTTCAAAGCTTGGGGGTGCTGCCCCTGCCGTCACGCTGGAGCCCGAGGCGACGGTCTTCACCAACATCGCCCCAGGTAGCGCCGACGTGGTTCGGCCCTGGGTGGAAGCGTTGCGCAACGTGGGCTTCGCGGTCTTCGCGAAACCGAAGATCGACGAAGACAGCGACGTCGACAGCGACATGCTCAACCACATCGCGCTCCGACACAGCGAGGGCTTGGCCGGCGTCCTGGTGGCCTCCGCCGACGGGCAGGCGTTCAAACAACCGCTGGAGGAAATCGCCCGCGAGGGCGTGCCCGTTCAGGTGCTTGGATTTCGCGAACATGCCAGTTGGGCGTTAGCGTCGGATAGCTTGGAGTTTGTCGACCTGGAAGACATTCCTGGTGTTTTCCGGGAACCGCTACCGCGAATCGGCCTTGATTCGCTGCCCGAGCAGGGGGCTTGGCTGCAGCCGTTCCGGCCGCTGACCTCGCTACTGACCTCGCGCGTGTAGACAACTGGAGATACGCGGCGCCACAGACTTAGAAGGAGCTTACGTGTTCGCCTGGTGGGGTCGAACGGTGTACCGATACCGATACATAGTGATCGGTGTCATGGTCGCACTGTGCCTTGGCGGCGGCGTGTTCGGCATCAGCCTTGGCAACCACGTCACCCAGAGCGGTTTCTACGACGACGGCAGCCAGTCCGTGCACGCCTCGGTTACCGCCGACAAGGCCTACGGCCGCGACACGTCGGGCCACATCATCGGGATCTACACCGCGCCCGAGGGCAAGACCGTCGACGACCCGGACTTCAAGAAGAAGATCCTCGAGAACCTCGCGAAGGTCGAGAAAGACCACCCCGACCAGATCCTGCGCTCGATCGGCTACTTCAAGAGCCCCGACGTGCTGAAGAACATGGCGGACGGGGACAAACATCACGCGTTCATGTCGATCCAGCTCAAGGGCGACAACGACGACCTGATCCTGAGCAACTACAAGTTGGTCAAGGACGACCTGCTCAAGGTCAAGGACGACGGCGTCGACGTCAAGCTCGCCGGTCTGCAGCCGTTGGCGGCCGAGTTGACCGGCACCATCGGCGACGACCAGAGGCGCGCCGAGGTCGCGGCCATCCCACTGGTGTGCGTGGTGTTGTTCTTCGTGTTCGGCGGCGTCGTCGCGGCCGCCCTTCCGGGCATCATCGGCGGCCTGACCATCGCAGGCGCGCTCGGCATTATGCGACTCGTCGCCGAATTCGCACCGGTGCACTTCTTCGCCCAGCCGGTGGTCACCCTGATGGGGCTCGGCATCGCGGTCGACTACGGCCTGTTCATGGTCAGCCGCTTCCGTGAGGAGATCGCCGAGGGCTACGACACCGAGGCCGCGGTCCGACGAACGGTGATGACCTCAGGCCGCACGATCATGTTCTCCGCGGTGATCCTGGTGGCATCGTCGGTGCCGCTCCTACTGTTCCCGCAGGGGTTCCTGAAGTCCATCACCTACGCGATCATCGCCTCGGTCATGCTTGCGGCGATCCTGTCGATCACCGTGCTGGCTGCCGCACTGGCCATCCTCGGGCCCAACGTCGACGCCTTGGGCGTGCGCACGCTGCTGCGGGTTCCGTTCTTCCGCAACTGGAAGCCGATGCGGGTGTACCTCACCTGGCTGGCCGAGAAGACGCAGAAGACCAAGACCCGAGCAGAGGTCGAGAAGGGCTTCTGGGGCAAGCTCGTCAACCGCGTGATGAAGCGGCCCGCCGCATTCGCCATCCCGATCGTCATCGTGATGATCGCGCTGATCATCCCGTTGGGACAGCTCTCGCTCGGCGGTATCAGCGAGAAGTACTTGCCGCCGACCAACTCGGTGCGCCTGGCGCAGGAGGAGTTCGACAAGATCTTCCCGGGCTTCCGCACCGAGCCGCTGACGATCGTGATGCAAAGCGACAACGGACAACCCATCAGCGACCAGCAGATCGCGGAAGTCCGGAATAAGGCGATGCAGATCTCCGGCTTCACCGATCCGGACAACGATCCGACGAAGATGTGGCAGGAGCGCCCCTACCTCGATGGCGCGTCGAAGGATCCGTCGGTCCGGGTGATCCAGAACGGTCTGGTCAACCGCAACGACGCGGCCAAGAAGATCGCGGACCTACGGGCTCTGACGCCGCCCCGAGGCATCACCGTGTCCGTGGGCGGCACCCCCGCGCTGGAACAGGACAGCATCCACAGCCTGTTCGACAAGCTGCCGTTGATGGTGGTCCTGCTGATCACCACGACCACGATCCTGATGTTCCTGGCGTTCGGGTCGGTGGTGCTGCCGATCAAGGCCGCGGTGATGAGCGCGCTGACGCTTGGATCGACGATGGGCGTGCTCACGTGGATGTTCGTCGACGGGCACGGCTCCGGCCTGATGAACTACACCCCGCAGCCGCTGATGGCACCGATGATCGGTCTGATCATCGCGGTCATCTGGGGTCTCTCGACCGACTACGAAGTGTTCCTGGTTTCCCGCATGGTGGAGGCCCGTGAGCGCGGTATGTCCACCGCCGAGGCCATCAGGATCGGCACCGCCACCACCGGCCGGCTGATCACCGGCGCCGCTCTGGTCCTGGCCGTCGTCGCAGGCGCGTTCGTCTTCTCCGATCTGGTGATGATGAAGTACCTGGCGTTCGGCCTTCTGATCGCGCTGCTGCTCGACGCGACCGTGGTCCGGATGTTCCTCGTGCCTGCCGTGATGAAGCTGCT
>DASQCE010000178.1:0-4657 GCA_035634855.1 Mycobacterium sp. | reverse complement strand
GTCTTCAGCGCGTCGATCGCCGCGCGGGCGAAGAACGGCAGATACGTCAGGTTGACGCCTTCGCGTTCGGCGAACTTGTTCTTCGCCCTGGCCCGCAACGCCACGATCCTGGTCATGTCGACCTCGTGGGTTTGCGTCAATTGCGCTGTGGCTTGCAGGGATTCGCGTGTCTTCTTCGCCGTGATCTGACGGATCCGGCTGGCCTTCTGGGTGGTTCCGCGCAGGTGCGCCAGCGCAGGCGCCGGCGTCGGGGCGGCAGCTGCCGGTTTCGCCGGGGCCGCAGGCGCCGCCTCCGCGGCCGGTTCGGCCGGCGCCTTCTTGGCTTCCGCGGCGGCGAGCACATCCTGCTTGCGGATCCGTCCGCCGACGCCGGTGCCCTTCACTGTCGCCAGGTCAATGTTGTTCTCGGAGGCGAGCTTTCGCACCAGCGGAGTGACATACGGGCCGCCATCGCCCGACGCCGCCTCCGCCACGGGCTTGGGCTCCGGTTTGGGTTCTGGCTTGGCCTCGGCGACCGGCTCTGGCTTGGGTTCGGGTTTCGGTTCCGGCTTGGGTTCGGCGACCGGCTCTGGCTTGGGTTCAGGTTTCGGCTCAGGCTTGGGTTCAGGCTTGGGCGCCGGCTCTTCGGCCGGCGCAGCGCCTTCTTCACCGATCTTGGCGAGCTCGCCGCCGACGGCGACGGTGTCGTCCTCCTCGGCGGTGATGGACACCAGCGTGCCCGCCACCGGCGACGGAATCTCGGTGTCGACCTTGTCGGTGGAAACCTCGACCAGCGGTTCGTCGACCTCGACGGAGTCGCCGACCTTCTTCAGCCACCGCGTCACGGTTCCCTCGGTCACCGACTCGCCGAGCTCGGGCATCGTCACGGAGGTCGCTTGGCCGCCGCCGGAGGACTGCGCGGCCGGCTTGGCCGGTTCGGGTGCGGGCTCCTGTTCTTCGGCGGCCGGTTCGGGCTGCGCGGCGGGTTCTTCGGCCGGCTTCTCTTGCTCGGCCGGTGCCTCCTCGGCGGCCGGTGCCTGCGCAGCAGGGGCCTCGCCGTCGGATTCGCTCGCGTCGCCGATCACCGCCAGCTCGCCGCCGACCTCAACGGTGTCGTCTTCCTGAGCGACGATCTTCTTGAGCACGCCGGCCGCAGGCGAGGGAATCTCGGTGTCGACCTTGTCGGTGGAGACCTCGAGTAACGGCTCGTCCTGTTCGACCGTGTCGCCCTCTTGCTTGAGCCAGCGGGTGACGGTGCCCTCGGTGACGCTCTCGCCGAGTGCGGGCATCTGAACGGAGATGGCCATGTGCGTGGACTCCTCGAACGATCAGTCGCGTGGTCGAATGTCGGGTCCCATCCTGTCACGTCTCTGCACGCAGTTCGTCGCAGACCGGTGGACTGGGAGCTCTGGCACTATCGATAGAGGTGAGAGGGAAGGAGCCGGGCCGAGGTGGGACTGTTCGACAGGTTTCGGGGTCGTCGGAACCCGCGGGGCGCCAGCGGCAATGACCCCGTAGCCGACCTGCACTACCTGCAGCAGTGGGTTGCCCAGCACACCGGTGTGGAGGCCTTCGTCGAACCGAGAACCACCGTCACCGACGTCACCGTCGTCCTGGTGGCCGCCGACGGGGAGTGGACCCGCCGCAGGGCCGGGGGAGACGCAGGCGCCCGGCGCCTCAGCGAACGGCTCCAGATTCCCGTCTACGACGTGCAGAAAGTGGGTTACCCGCAGCGGATGCGCGACTACGACGCGCGCAGGCGGATTGAACGTGAGCGCGCCCTTCGTGAGGAACTCGAAGGCTGATACGGTACCAGCGGTCCCACTAATTGTGCGGAGGTTCCATGGGCCAGATCACCGAGCAGTTTGTCGACAGCAGTGACGGGGTTCGCGTCGCAGTCTACGAACAAGGCAATCCCAACGGCCCGACGCTCGTGCTCGTACACGGCTGGCCGGATTCGCATGTCCTGTGGGACGGCGTTGTCCCGTTGCTGGCCGACCGATTCCGCATCGTGCGCTACGACAACCGTGGTGTCGGCAAAACCTCGGCGCCTAAACCGGTTTCTGCGTACACGATGGCGTGTTACGCGGATGACTTCGCCGCGGTGATCGACGCGGTGGCGCCAGGTGAGCCGGTGCACGTGCTTGCGCACGACTGGGGATCGGCGGGGACCTGGGAGTACCTGTCACGTCCCGGCGCCAGCGATCGCGTTAGCTCGTTCACGTCGGTGTCCGGCCCGAGCGCCGATCACATGAACCGCTTCGTCATCGACAGCCTCAAACGCCCATACCGTCTGCGCCGGGTCCTGCAGAGCCTCGATCAGTTGTTGCGGTTCTCCTACATGGGGTTGTTCTCCATCCCCGTGCTCGCGCCGATGCTCGTGCGCGCCTTCATTGCCGATGGGCTCAGGCGCTCGCTGACGATCCGCGACGGAATTCCCGCCGATCGGCTGCACCACTCCGAGACCTACCGCACCGACGCGGTCAACAGCCTGAAGGTGTACCGCGCCAACTACTTGAAGACGATGCGCTCGGCGAGGACCGACCACTACGTCGATGTTCCGGTGCAGCTCATCGTCAACTCACGGGATCCGCATGTTCTGCCCCATGTGTACGAAGACACGAAGGATTGGGTCCCGCGGCTGTGGCGGCGCGACGTCAAGGCAGGTCACTGGGTGCCGATGTCCCATCCCCGGGTGCTCGCTCAATCGGTGCATGAGTTTGTCGACTTTCTGGCAGGCAAACCCCCGAGCCGGGCGCTGCTGCGCGCGCAGGTCGGTCGTCCCCGCGAATACTTCGGCGACACACTGGTTTCCGTCACCGGCGCGGGCAACGGCATCGGTCGTGAGACCGCGCTCACCTTCGCCCGCGAGGGCGCCGAGGTGGTGATCAGCGACATCAACGAGGCAGGTGTCAAGGACACCGCGGCGCAGATCACCGCACGCGGCGGCGTGGCGCACGCCTACACCCTTGACGTTGCGGATGCTGACGCGGTCGAACGGTTCGCGGAGCAGATCTGCACCGAGCACGGGGTGCCCGACATCGTCGTGAATAACGCTGGGATAGGGCAGGCCGGCGCGTTTCTCGACACACCGCGCGAGGAATACGACCGGGTGCTCGACATCAACTTCGGCGGAGTCGTCAACGGCTGCCGGTCATTCGCGTCGCGGATGGTCGATCGCGGTACCGGCGGGCACATCGTGAACGTCGCGTCGATGGCAGCATATTCGCCGGTGCAGTCGATGAACGCATACGCAACCAGCAAGGCGGCGGTGTACATGTTCTCCGATTGCCTACGGGCAGAACTGGATTCGGCCGGGATAGGGCTGACAACCGTCTGCCCCGGCGTTATCGACACCGACATCGTGCACACCACGCGGTTCGATGCGCCGGCCGGCAAGGAAGGTCAGGTCGAGGCCCGCCGCGCGCAGCTCGAGAAGGTGTTCGCCGCGCGCCGGTACGGTCCGGACAAGGTGGCCAAGGCCATTGTGACGGCGGTCAAGAAGAACAAACCGATCCGGCCGGTCGCCCCCGAGGCGTACTTCGTTTACGGGGTGGCGCATCTGCTTCCGCAAGTGATGCGCAGCGCGGCGCGCGCGAAGCTGCTATAGCTCAGCCGCTCGCGGCCTCTGCCAGATCAGCCGCTCGCGGCTATGTCCTCAAGGACCGCGAACATCGTGCGGGTCGGCACACCGGTGCCGCCCTTGCCGGTGTATCCCCACGGCCCGCCGGTGTTGTACGCCGGGCCTGCGATATCGATATGCGCCCACTGCACGCCGTCTGCGACGAACTCGCGCAAGTATGTGCCTGCAACCAGCATGCCTGCATAGCGGCTGCCGCTGACGTTGGCCAGATCCGCCACCGTCGACTTCAGGTCTTCCTTGAGTTCCTCCGGTAGCGGCATCGGCCAGCCGTTTTCGCCGACCGCCTGAGAAAGCTCCGCGACGCGGTCCCTGAACTCGTCGCTGCCCATCACGCCGGGCGTACGGGCGCCGAGCGCCACCGTCTGCGCGCCGGTCAGTGTCGAGGTTTCGATCAGGTAGTCGGGCTCGTCTTGGCAGGCGCGCACGATCGCGTCGGCCAAGATCAACCGACCCTCGGCGTCGGTGTTGAGCACCTCAACGGTGATCCCGCCGTACTGGGTCAGCACGTCGCCGG
Source organism: Mycobacterium sp. (assembly GCA_035634855.1). GTDB lineage: Bacteria > Actinomycetota > Actinomycetes > Mycobacteriales > Mycobacteriaceae > Mycobacterium. The sequence continues at coordinate 521 of DASQCE010000178.1, read as the reverse complement.
GCCGCTGCGCGGTCGACGACGGCATGTTCTCGGCCATCGGCACGGTGGCGATCACGTCGATGGGCAGCTGCTGCTTGGCGGCCAGCACGACGGTGGCGATGACGGCGGCAGCTCCGCCCATGTCGGAGGTCATATGGTGCATGTTGGCCGCAGGCTTGATGGAGATCCCGCCGGTGTCGAACGTGATGCCCTTGCCGACGAGTGCGACCGTCTTCGCCTTCTTGCTCGTGGCCCCGCGGTGGGCCAGCCGGACCAGCCGGGGCGGGCGCGATGAGCCCTTACCGACGCCGATCACGCCGCCATAGCCCTCCTTGGCAAGGACTTTGTCGTCGAGCACCTCAACCTCGAGTCCCGCCGCATCTCCCAAAGCCATTGCGCGCTTCGCGAATTCGGCCGGATAGAGATGACTCGGCGGGGTGTTGACCAGGTCGCGCGCGGTCGCCACCGCGGTTGCGATCGCCGCGGCGCGCTCGGCCGCCTGTTTAGTCGCCTTGGTGACCCCGCCTTTTTGGCTGGCCAGC
>DASQCE010000177.1:0-3062 GCA_035634855.1 Mycobacterium sp. | reverse complement strand
TTGCTCCTCGCGTGCGCAGGCACGGAATCTCTGCCCGATAAGCTCAGCCACATGAGCGAACCGACCCGTTGGGAATACGCGACCGTCCCGCTGCTGACGCATGCGACGAAACAGATCCTCGACCAGTGGGGTGAGGACGGCTGGGAACTGGTGTCAGTGCTGCCGGGCCCGACGGGCGAGCAGCACGTTGCGTATCTGAAGCGGCCGAAATGAGCGCCTCAGGACGGCTCGCCGAGCTGGGCATCGAGCTGCCCGACGTCGCCCCGCCGGTGGCAGCCTACGTGCCCGCGGTGCGTACCGGGAACCTGGTCTACACGGCGGGCCAGCTGCCGATGCATGCGGGCAAGCTGCGGCAGACCGGGAAGGTCGGCGGCGAGGTGACCCCCGAGGAGGGGAAGGCGCTGGCCCGCACCTGTGCACTCAACGCATTGGCCGCGGTGCATTCACTGGTCGGCATCGACAGCGTCACCCGGGTGGTCAAGGTCGTCGGGTTCGTCGCATCCGCGCCGGGATTCCACGGTCAACCGGGCGTCATCAACGGGGCCTCGCAATTGCTCGGCGAAGTGTTCGGCGACGCAGGCGTGCACGCGCGCTCTGCGGTGGGGGTGTCGGAGCTGCCGCTCGACGCGCCTGTGGAAGTCGAGCTCATCGTCGAGGTCGCGTGAGCGACAATCAGGCAGACGTCGCGTGAGCGACAATCAGGCAGACGTCGCGTGACGCTCGAGCATCCCGCGTACGGGCTGCTGCGACCGGTTACCGAAACCGCGGCCGTATTGCTCTGCAACAACCCCGGGCTGATGACGCTGGACGGCACCAACACCTGGGTGCTGCGCGGCCCTGGCAGCGACGAGATGGTGGTCGTCGACCCCGGGCCCGAGGATGACGAGCACATCGCGCGGATCGCCGAGCTCGGCAAGATCGCGCTGGTACTGATCAGCCACAAGCACGAGGACCACACCGGCGGCATAGACAAGATCGTCGAACTCACCGGCGCGGTGGTCCGCTCTGTCGGCAGCGGGTTCCTGCGCGGCCTCGGCGGCCCGCTCACCGAGGGAGAGGTCATCGATGCGGCGGGCCTGCACATCACGGTGATGGCCACGCCGGGGCATACCGCCGACTCGGTGTCCTTCTTGCTCGACGACGCGGTGCTGACCGGCGACACCGTTCTGGGCCGCGGCACAACCGTGATCGACAACGAAGATGGCAGCCTCGGCGAATACCTGGAGTCGTTGCGCCGCCTGCAGGGACTCGGGCAGCGAACCGTGCTGCCGGGCCACGGCCCCGACCTCGACGATCTGACGGCGGTGAGCGCCATGTACCTGGCGCATCGTGAGGAGCGGCTCGACCAGGTTCGCAGTGCGCTGCGCGTGCTGGGTGACGGCGCAAGCGCGCGACAGATCGTCGAACATGTCTACACCGATGTCGACGAAAAGCTATGGGACGCAGCCGAGTGGAGCGTCCAAGCGCAACTCGACTACTTGCGTTCCTAAGCGATTTCGGCGCGGTTACGTGCGCTCAACGTCGGTTAGCGCGCCGAAATCGCGGACTGTCAGCGCGCTCGGCGCGCCAGCCGTTCGGAATCGGAGATCAACACGCTCTTACCCTCCAAGCGAATCCAGCCGCGGTGGGCGAAATCGGCGAGTGCCTTGTTGACCGTCTCACGAGATGCGCCGACCAACTGCGCGATCTCTTCCTGCGTGAGGTCGTGCGTCACGCGCAGCGCGCCACCCTCCTGCGTACCGAACCGCTGCGCCAATTGCAGCAGCTGCTTGGCCACCCGGCCAGGCACGTCGGTGAAGATCAGATCGGCCAGATTGTTGTTGGTACGACGGAGCCTGCGGGCCAGCACCCGAAGCAATTGTTCAGCGATTTCAGGGCGGTCGGCGATCCACGCGCGCAGCGCGTCGCGATCCATGGACACCGCCCGCACCTCGGTGATGGTGGTGGCGCTCGACGTCCGCGGGCCGGGGTCGAAGATCGAGAGCTCACCGAACATGTCCGACGGGCCCATGATGGTGAGCAGATTCTCGCGGCCGTCCGGCGAGCGGCGGCCGATCTTGACCTTCCCCGAAATGATGATGAACAGCCGATCGCCGGGCTCTCCCTCGGCGAAAACGGTGTGCCCGCGTGGGAAGTCGACGGGCTGCAATTGCTTGGTCAGCGCAGATACGGCGCTGGGTTCGACTCCCTGGAAGATTCCGGCCCTCGCCAGGATCTCGTCCACGTTGCCCCTCTTAAGCTGTTGGATGATATGACATGCGTAAGCCGACCTCTTACTGGTTAGCGAGATCAGTCTAGAGGTATGCCACGCCTACGTTGTGGGCATTTAGCCTCCAGCGCGACTAGCCCACGCTACACACGATTGGCATGTTGAGTCGGCTGAAATTCAGGATTCGACCGGTGATGCACGTACAGCCGATTTGGCAAACTTGCCGTATCACGGGCAGCGGTTCGGGCGTCAAGCGACCACTCCCGTTCGCTCAACCGCTGATGCAGGCCGTCCAGTGCGCGGCCCATGCCTTCTCGCGCCAGCGTGTCCACGTCACCGGGCTCGGCTTGGTCGAGAAACTCGGCTACATCGGAGGCCGAGACGGTGTCGTCTTCGAGGCTCGATTCGAGCCGCTGCAGCCCGAATGTTGCCAACATCAGCAACGCCGGAATAAACGCAGCGAGCAACCAAGACACAAGGGTGAAGTAAACACGCCCAAGGTCTCAGCGGGATCACGAATTGTCACCGGTCCGCGCTGCCGACAGTCGGACCCCCTCAGTACGCTGGCATCCGTGACCGTTGGAGAGACTTCGGCCGATAAGACGGCAGCCGCCAAGCCGGCTCGGCGCGCCTCCTCGCGGAAGTGGGACAACGAAACCCGAGTCGGGCTGGTCCGCCGGGCCCGCCGGATGAATCGCACACTGGCACAAGCGTTTCCGCACGTGTATTGCGAGCTGGACTTCACCAATCCCCTGGAACTGACGGTGGCGACCATTCTGTCGGCGCAGAGCACCGACAAGCGGGTCAACCTGACCACGCCAGCGTTGTTCAAGCGCTACCGCACCGCATTGGA
>DASQCE010000176.1:0-3668 GCA_035634855.1 Mycobacterium sp. | reverse complement strand
GTTTCACCAACGCTCGGAGACTCGGCACTCATCCCAACACTCACGAGGCGCCCGCCAACTGCGACGCAATCGAGTCCCTGCTCGAACGTCGACTTGAGCCCGACCGCGTCGAACGCCACCTCGAGCATCTGGCCACCGGTGATCTCGGCGATATTGTCCCGTAGCCCGGGGTGCGTGCGTCCACCGCGTGGTCGGCGGCGAGCTCGAGCGCCCGGTCCAATACGGCGGGCTTGATGTCGATCGCGATCACCGGCACCGCGCCGACCAACCGCGCGATGTTCGTGCTGACCCGCCGACGCCCCAGACACCGACGGACTCCCCGATGCCCACCCGCCCGGTGCGCACCACCGCGCCGAACGGCATCGACACCGCATCGGCCAGGATGGCGGCCTGTTCGAGCGGGACGTTGTCGGGCACCCTGGTCAGCCCAACGGCCTGCGCGACGGTGTACTCGGCCCATGCGCCGTCATGTGCGAACGCCATCAACTGCACGCGATGACAGTTCGTCATGTTGTTGCGTCTGCAATTGGGGCACGTCATGCAAGGCCGGCCGGCGGCCACGATCACCCGGTCACCCTCGGCCCAGCCGGTGACGCCTGCGCCCAGCCTGGCTATCGTCCCGGATGCCTCGTGGCCCTGCGTCACCACCGGCAGCTGCGGCGAGAAGGTACCGTTGATGAGGCTGAGGTCAGAATGGCAGATCCCGCAGAACGCGATCTTGGAGGATCTCGCCTGGGCGGGGCTGGGGTATCGGAATATCCTCCACCGCAATTGTTTTGGAGTCGGTTTAGAAACGCTCGGCCCGCATCGTGTCAACTATTTCGCTCCCTTCGGGGCCACGTTAGCATCGAACCATGTGCCGGCTGTTCGGGTTGCACGCCGATAAACGGGTGGTGACCGCGACCTTCTGGTTGCTCGCGGCGCCCGACAACCTCGCCGAGCAGAGCAAAAGCAATCCCGACGGCACCGGCCTCGGGGTGTTCGAGGCCGATGGTAAGCCCGTGCTCGCAAAGCAACCGATGGCCGCTTGGCAGGACAGCCAGTTCGCGACCGAAGCACGCGAGCTGACCGGGACGACATTCATCGCACATGTCCGTTACTCGTCCGGTGCTGCTTTGGAAGTGCGCAACACTCACCCGTTTCTCCAGGACGACCGGGTGTTCGCGCACAACGGTGTTGTCGATGCTCTCGACGTGGTCGACGCGCGGCTACGCGAGCTCGGCGTCGGCGATTTGGTGCAGGGCGAGACGGATTCCGAACGGATCTTCGCGTTGATCACCGCCTGCATCCGGCGACGCGACGGTGACGTCGGCGCGGGCATCGCCGACGCGATCGGCTGGCTCGCCGAGACCGTTCCGATCTTCGCGGTCAACATGCTGCTCAGCACCGCGACCGACATGTGGGCGCTGCGCTATCCCGAAACCCACGAGCTGTATCTGCTCGACCGCCGCTATGTGGACGACCGGCGGCTGCGGATGCGCAGTGATCGCATCACCGCGCACTCCGAGCAGCTGACCTCCGATGCCTCGGTGTTGTTCGCGAGCGAGCCGATGGACGACGACGACTGGCAGCTGCTTGCGCCGGGCGAGTTGGTGCATGTCGACGCGAATCTGCAGATCGACCGTCGCGTAGCCTTCCCTGAACCGCCCAAACATCAACTGCGCCACGAAGACTTGACAACGCAGGCCGCGGCGTCCCAGCACGCCTCGGTGACGTGATCAGGGAATGCGATAGAACGGATTGGGCAGCAGATAGGTCTGCTCGGAGAAGCCGCGGTCGAGGTCCGACGGTTGGTCACCGATGTTGGCGATGATGGTGTAGCCCTGCTGCTGGATCTGTTCCCGTTGCGGCGCCTTGAAGTCGGCAGCCGAAACGTAATGGGCGCCAGGCGGTTCCATGATCAACTGCGTGTAGCCGGTGTAGCCGACGGCCTGCAGGTTGCGTACGGTGGCCGCGCGTTGGGTCTCGTCGCGGCCGGTGATGAAGAAGATCGCCGTGCCGCGGTCCTTGGCTGCGTTGTAGACGTCCATCGTCGGCTGGATCACCGTCGACTGCGCGCGCAGGTCCCAGGCGCGCCAACCACACGGGCCGTCCGGCAGTCTGTCGCACGCTCCGTCGATCACGCGACCAAAGTCGTTGGCCTTGATGGCTTCCCAGTTCGACAGCGCGGTTTCGTCGATGTCGAACACCACCGCAGGTCGGTCTACCCGCGGCGCCTCGTCGCTGATCCACGCGATCGCCGGGGCGGCGGCCAGTTGCAGGTCTGTCAGATACGCGCCGCTGTTGTAATAGTCGATCGCCGTGAATTTCAGATCGCCGATGTTGGCGGGCTGCACCGGCGGCGGGATGATCGGCGCCGGTGGTGCGGGTGGCTCGGCGAGCGCGGCGGGCGCGAACCCGATCAGCGCGCAGGCAACAGCGGCGACCAGCGCCACAGGAGTACGCATGAATGAACCGTAACGGCGGCCTGGCACACTCGCTGCCGTGGCAGCGAAATGAGCGTTGGTACTTGCCGGTGGGGGGCTGGCTGGCATCGCATGGGAGACGGGCGTTCTGCGGGGCATCGCCGACGAGTCGCCAGGGACCGCCAAGGCCCTGCTGGACGCCGACGTGCTGGTGGGCACGTCGGCCGGCTCGACGGTCGCCGCCCAACTCGGCAGCGGGCTGGGACTCGACGCGCTGTTCGACCGCCAGACCACTGAGTCGTCGACCGAGCTCAACCCGAACGCCGGCGTCGACGAGATAACCGAGCTGTTCGTCACCGCGATGTTGACGCCGAACACGACGAAGGCAGAGAGGCTGCAGAAGATCGGCGCGGTCGCCCTCTCGACGGCGACGGTCACCGAAGCGGTGCGCCGTGACGTGATCGCGCAGCGGCTGCCGTCCCACGACTGGCCGGACCGGGTGCTGCGGATCTCGGCGATCGACACCGTCACGGGCGAGCTCGTCGTATTCGACAGGAACTCCGGCGTCGGCCTGGTTGACGCCGTCGCCGCGAGCTGCGCGGTGCCTGGTGTCTGGCCGGCGGTGACGATCGGCGATCGCCGCTACATGGACGGCGGCGTGGGCAGCATGGTCAACATGGTCCTGGCGAACGACTGCGATGTCGCGGTGGTGCTGGTTCCGTCGGGCCGCTCGGTACCGTCACCGTTCGGCGGCGGCGAGGCCGAGGAAGTCGACGCGTTCGGAGGGTCGACGTTCGGTGTGTTCGCCGACGACGAGTCGCTCGCCGCGTTCGGCAGCAACCCACTCGACCCCGCGTGCCGGAAGCCGTCCGCACTGGCCGGCCGTGCGCAAGGCCGTGGGGTCGCCGCGGCGATCGCCGACTTCCTCGGTGCCTGAATCAGCTTTCCGGCGTTGACTTTTCCAGCTCGTCGAGCACCGTAGCGGCCGGCTCGCGCCCGACGTCGATGACCTCGGCTGCGCGGTAGAATTCCAGGCTGCGGCAAGCGCTGCGCGGCACCTCGACCAACACGTCGGGGGGATAAGCGGCCAAGGTGTGCCTGGCCAGCGCCGCCTGCGCGATATCGATGGTGCGGTTCATCACCTCGAAGCTGCCCAACCTGGGCACCACCGCCTCCTCTTTGGAGGGTTCGACGAGCTCGTCGGTGCTGGCAGTCTCATCTGGAGGTGCGACGGGGCGGTTGGACTCGAACAACGCGGTGGTG